>CAJXUM010000303.1 GCA_913060855.1 uncultured Lewinella sp.
GATCAGCCTCGGTCTCGTGGGCTCGGAGATGTGTATAAGAGACAGACCATATACAGGCTCTAAACTGGCAATGACACTCGCCGTCTTAGCTTTAACCGTTTGCAAGCCATTGATGAAAATAGTATGGGAGAAAGCGGTGAAAAGAAAGCCTAATAAGACCAATAAGCCCCAGTCCATCGTGCTCAGTTTTGGCTGAATAATAAAGAAAAAGGGAAGTAACAACAAGCTAGCTACCATATCCTGGTATAGGGCAATCAAGCTCCCTTGATAATTAGCCACATGTTTTCGATTAAGAATGGCAAGAATGGCAAAAGTTGCACCAGAAACAACCCCCCAAAGCGCGCCTTGCGTCATCTGATTACCCAACTCGAAACTAGGAATAACCAGTACTACCCCTGCAAAAGTGATAACGGCCAGTAAGAGGTCTCGTAATAGAAATTTTTCCTTAAAAAAATAAGGTTCTAAAAAAGCCGTAAAAACGGGAAAGGTCGAATAAGTAAGCAAGCCAATCGCTACACTAGATATTTGAATGGAATGAAAAAAAGTAAGCCAATGTATAGCCAAGATGAACCCAAAGAGGGAAAACCAGAGATAGTCTTTGCGCTGTTTGAGCCGAATAGATTGACCCCGGTAGCTATACAGTATTAATAAGGCGATTGCGCCAAAAAAGACACGACCTAATACAATGATGACCGCCGGTTGGGCGACTAGTTTACCGAATAAGCCGGCCAAACCGAATAAGAAAACGGCAATATGTATTTGTACAAGATCTCTGGTCTTTGACAAGTGCAGTGGTTTTATACGCTACGTCTACTACTGGACAAAAAAGAGGCGAGAAGCCAGATGGCAGAAGCGAGAATGGCTCGATAGGAGGCAGAATTTGTATCTGAGCTCTCCGTTCCTCCTCTCTCTTCTTTCCTTTAAATGTCTTCTAGTATGACTCTATGTAAAAACCAAAGGTAATTATTTTAGATGCTGTTCAAAAAAAGCATCCATCTGATATTGGCAATAATTATTAACCCTTAGCCCCAAATCCATTGTATGTGGCCAACCTTTCAGTCTGTGATAATCGCTGGGTACACCGGCTGCTTTGAGGGTAAGGTCAAGTGTATCGGCTTGGCCGATGGGCACCAGGTCGTCGAGTGTCCCGTGGAAGGTCAAAGTGGGGGGATCATCTGGGGTGATAAAATTGACAGGAGAGGCAGCTTCATAAAGTGATTTGCTGGATTCGTCATAGGCCTGTCCTAAGAAACCCACCACTGCAGGATGGCTGACTGAATAAGAGGTCGTCAAATCGATCGGGCCATAAAAATTGACTAAAGCTTGAATGTCACTAGTCGCTGTACCCTCGCAGCTGGAGGTGGACTTGAAAGTGGTATCTTGCCCATGATAGGCCAACAGCATACCCAGGTGCCCGCCTGCTGATCCGCCAACCACGGCGACCCTGCTCGTATCAATAAAGTAATCTTGCGCATTGCCCTTTAGCCATTTGACGGCACAAACGACATCCTCCAAGGCGGCGGGGAAAGGGGCGTCCTGAGCAAAGCGATAAGCCACGGTAGCTGTTACAAAACCCTTTTCTGCGAAATCGACCAGATACCTGCGATAGTCGTTCTTGTTCCCCTTCTTCCAGGACCCACCATGAATAAAGACGAGTAGGGGGGCCGGAGATTGGAGGTCTGGTTTGTGATAAATATCCAGCTGGAGATCTTTTTCGGGTGTTGTTTTATAGGTGATGTTTTCGTGCCGACTCAAATGCGCGGGAATTTCTGGCTCGGCCTCGATTAGCTTGAGAGAGCCAGTGGCGTAGGCGATTTTCAGCATCGTCTCATTGAGATAACCTTTAGGAGGACGGCTGGCATCGGCAGAGGAACAGTCGGCGATGAAGGTCATCCAAAAGAGAACTAGGAGGCCAAGGATGGTTGCAATAGTGATACGCATAGTAAGGTTTTAAGGCGTGAAACTGGCTTTATTCCGTTATCGGAGGACTAATGACTTCTAGATACCGGCCCAGCCAATAAGGCAAAAGCCAGATATCGCCTGCACTGTATTCGCTTCTTCCGCCACCGCCACTGTCCAAAGTGAAGCGATTGGCATTGTGCCGTGCCGTTCTTGTTTCGTCTGGAGGTAGCACTGCTGTAGTTGTTTGTCCCCGAAAGTTTGCTTCGATCAATTCAATATCTTTTCGATGACTATTTTCGGTATCCCATTGGATTAAGTCAAGCGGATATTCTCGCAAATACCAGGCGGCTTCGGCCATGTCAAAAGTAGCCGCCCCCGTCATAGCTGTTAAGATATTCCATAGGCCTTCTTTCTCCGGGCGCTCCTCTTCCCAATGTTCGATGATTGCTTTTTTATACAGTGTTTTTAGGGAATCATTGAAGGCATAACGATACAGCCCCCAATAACCTAGAAAATACATTTCATCATCCGAGTGATTCCATTCCTCAGACAACATTTTACTCCAATCATCTGCCTCTTCCGGTGCTGCACGAACTTGATTCATGGGGTATATCAGGTTATCAAGATAGCCATGATCATATAATAATTCAAGGGCCTTTTCTTTGTAAATCTCCTTTTTTGTAAAATGGTAAGCCGTTTGTAGCATCGCTGTAATATTAGATGCGTTTAGTTTGCGATCACCTACCATTTTCGGTCGCACATTGACATATTCCGGATTCCATCTTCCCCAGGTCGTCGGTTTCCCATCGTAATCTACGAGGTAATAATCATTATCAAGGACGTGCTGCATCAAGGTATCTATAAGGGCGATGGCCTGGGTGCGCAGGGCCTCATCGGGGATCAATTCAGCGATGACTCCGAAGGCAAATATATGTCCAATCGCTTCATCGCTACTGGTGGTACCTTTCCAATCCCATTCAGGATCGGGGGCGTGATGCCAGCGGTCTGGATCGGCCAGCTGCTCCAAGTAGCCCCGTCGTTCGAAGGAGCGGGAAGGGAAGCCTCGTACATTATTAATGGTGTAGAGCCGCTCCATGGCATCCAAGGATTCTCGGCAATTTTGCAGGGCTTCCGGAGATTTAGTCACCGCATATCGAAAAGCTTCGCCACCCAAATACATGGCAGTCCACAGCCCATCGTTATCTGAATCGACGAGATAGCCAGTCGAGACATCTCCTTTTTCCATACCCGTCAGAGAAGCATTAAAACCGTTGCGGATATGCCGACTTCGCACCTGTTTATCGTAGAATGCAGCCTTGTCGGCCAAGGTCATTGTCTTGGAATGTATAGCTGCCAATCCTGTTTTACAAAGTATCAGTACGCTACCATCTATATGTTGTTCAATACCGACTACCTCATTACCGGGGAGCCAACGCTCGCCATGATAATAGCTGATGTCGCCTTCGCTATCCATCGAAAAAGCCCCTTTTTTACTCCCAAACCAGTATGTATCACCTATCGTTCTGACGGCTGTTAAGTCAGGATGTGGCAGGGCTGTTTTCAAGTCTCCCACTTTTTGGCCAGTCTCCGAATCTACCAGGAAATAGCCATTCTTTGTAGCGATTACGAGTTGATTATCTTCTTTTGCCCAATCGAATGCCGTAAAATTATCTCCTTCTAAAACGGTCCTCATTTCCTGATCAGCTGGTGAAAAGACCGCCAAAAATGTTTCACCTAGTAGCCAGAAGCGATCCTTGGATGTTTGATAGCTGATATTGATCAAAGGAGCGTCATTTAACTGCGTCTCCCACTGCTTTTCTGAAGATTGAATCAATTGGATTGTTTTTCCATCAGAAATCAGAAAGGCAAAATCTTTTCCTCCGCAGAGGAGTTGAGCCTCCGTTAATTCGTGTTTTGAAAATAGGCTACCCGCCCAAGCATTGCTAAGAATAGCTTCATTGTCTACATAGACCAATTGATCCTGAAGCGTGCTTATACCGGCGATGGCTTTATCAGCAAAGGGGCGATGCCTTTTATCCGTTACAAGGGTGCCTGGGAACAGGAATTGACCATCTCTAAGGTGGAGTAAACCGTCCGAGGAGAGGATTTGCACCAGCCCGTTTCTATCCGTTGCTAGTTTTTTTAAGGAAAGATCTGGCTTTTCCAAGTAGTACTTGATGCTGTATTCCTGCGCGAAAGGGACGTCTAGGTATATTTCCTGGTCGCTACCATTATCCGTTTCAACAATCTTATCCCCACAGGATTGAAAGATGAGACTACAGATAAAGAGGAGTAAGATGGGCGTATTTTTCATAGTTGTCGTAGGTAGGTATGTGAGATATTGTCTCTAGATCAATGACGAGATAAAAGATTGCATATCGACTGCGTAAAACTTCAGCTATCAATGGCCAAGACTTTTGGCGAATAAAATAACATATTGTTACCTGGGATGATCTAGCTGTATTTACAAAGTAAACGCTTTTCAACAGCTATTATCAAATAGTATTTTACGATAATTATATGATTTTTTAACCTAGCCTAGCTAGGCGATCTGAATTGAAACACTTATATTAGAAGATATAAAGAAAATGTACCCAAACATTTCATCCAGCTACGCCTTTTCTCAAATCGGGTTAAAAAACCACAGACATTGAGTAAAAAAGTAGAAGCACAAGACAGACAAAGCTTAGTAAATTACATGCATACAATATCATCAAATCAAGTTGTCCCACATTTTCCATTCAAGGTTTTTTGAGTTTTAGTTGAAGGACACAGTTAGACTAAATTATCTGATCGATTTTTTTCGGTCTAGCCAGGCAAAATACGGTGCAAGTCATTAGTAAGTACAGGTTTTTGCAAGGCCATTTAGAATCCATAGGGTTTTTCAAGTCCTATCGATAATTGTTTTCTGATACCAAGATGCTTCTAGTATTACATAATTAAGCACAGACAAAAGTACAATACAGCTTTCTTTTACCGGTCTTCAGGCCAGTGTGAATGAATGATATAGCATATCTGATTCTAATTATTCATCATATCGTAGAAATACCTTCATATGAAAAGATTACAATTTTTGTTTGGCCTTGCATTCAGTGCAGTACTTATGCTGGCCCTTTCGAGTTGTGAAAAAGAAGAAACCATTCAAGAGCCAACAGCTGGTATATTCAGAAGTATAGCAGGCAAGCAGGTGGCTTTCACTGCGCTAACCTTACACGCTGATCAATGGCTATGGGATTTTGGAGACGGGGAGACGAGTACCGAAAAAGACCCCGTTCATATTTATCAATCAGGGGGTGTGTACAACATTACCTTATCGGCTAGCAATAGTATGGGGACTGCTGAAGCCACCTCGCAAGTATCCCTTGATCTCTCGGTCTACGAAATGCTAACGGGTGGTTCTTCGGCTCCTAATGGCAAAACCTGGCGGATTAGTGCAGGGCATTCGGAGGTGGATGCGGTTAGTTTGGCCGATCCTGGCTTCACCGTGATTCAGGATATTCCACAAGGTGCTTTAGGTCTTTTCCTGGGTATAGGAGAGGAATATGAAGATGAATTTACCTTTAAAGCGGACGGTAGCTATATACATGATAATAAGAATGGCGGTTCTTTCTGTAGTTTGGTTTTTGCAACAGTCGCTGGACTGGATATAGTCAATGTAACAGCAGAAAGCCAGAGCTTTGGTTTTGCCACGGCTGCCTTCACGCCAGAAGCAGGGGCCACTTTTACCTATACAGAAGAAAAAGACCTCGCACACACAGTAGTGAGTCAAGCAGATGGTTCTACTACAGCCGACTTGGTCTATGAAGGGGTGAGTACCTTGAATTTTTCAGGGAATGAATTTATCGGATTGATGGATTTTCACCGAGAGTGTATTATCCAGGAAATCACACCAGAAAAAATGAGATTAGCCATGTTCATGTCTGCTACGCAGGGTGCGCATTTCAACAAGCCTTCTTTAGTTGTGATTTTTACATTTGAAGCCGTCTAGGGATGGGCTAGGCTGGAAGATATGATTCAAAACAGGAGTCATTTTTTTCGGTTGTTTTACCCATTTTTCATTAAAACCACTGATCATGCAATCTAAAACTTTTACACTCATTCAGCTTAAGGTTACCCTACTACTCTTGGGGTTTACTTTATGCTTTTCGAATTTGACTTATGCCAAGGCAAAGCCTGTGGTTTATGCGGTGACGGGTACCGTAACTGATGGTGTGGATGGATCACCTTTGCTCGGAGTAACAGTGATGGTGAAAGGAGGGGCAGTAGGTACTGCAACAGATATGGACGGCGCCTATAGTATAGAGGTGGCTAGTGCAGAGGATATTTTAGTTTTTTCTTATATCGGTTATCAAACGCAGGAGATCGTAGTGGGAAGCCAAACTCGGATCGATATTGCGATGAGTGATAATGCCGAAACGCTCAATGAAGTAGTGGTAACGGCACTGGGTTTATCTCGGCAAGAAAAATCGCTGGGGTTTTCGGTGGAGCGCGTTGAAGGCGAGGAATTGACTCGCGTAACCCAAGAAAATGTATTGAATGGCTTGGCTGGTAAAGTAGCTGGTGTGACCATCAATTCTACAGGGGGAACAGGTTCTTCTGTAAGTATGGTCATTCGCGGCGCTACCTCGCTTAGTAGTGATAACCAACCGCTCTTTGTGGTAGATGGTGTTCCACTCATTAGTACGCTGAATAATATTACGGAATTCGGTAGCCGGAACCCCGTGGATTACGGTAATGCCATTTCGGATCTTAATCCAGATGATATCGAAAATGTTTCTATCCTGAAAGGCCCTAGTGCAGCTGCCCTATATGGATCTAGAGCGGGGAATGGCGTGGTACTAATCACCACTAAGACGGGTAAGAAAGGCGACGGGGTCCGAATTTCAGTATCCTCCAATACCGTATTTGATCAACCTATTAAGTTTTTTAAGCGGCAAACTCAATTTGCACCAGGCTTTTTCTCTTTTACGCCCGATGATCTTCCCCCTGGGTCGGTCCTTACTGTCAATGAATCAGAAGGTGCAGGTGCAGGTATTGAACTAGATAAGGGCTACTTTGCCGTACAATGGAATAGCCCGCGAGATGCCAATGGAGTACAAGTACCGACAGAACTGGTTTCTTATCCTGACAATGTGAAGAACTTTGTACAGACGGGTGTTACCACTACTAATACCTGTCTCTTATACACATCTCCGAGCCCACGAGACCGAGGCTGATC
>CAJXUM010000304.1 GCA_913060855.1 uncultured Lewinella sp.
GGGCTCGGAGATGTGTATAAGAGACAGACTTTAAATGAAGTAGCTCCAACTTGATTTACCAGGAAGTTTAATACTGCTGCTTCCGAGCTCTTCATATCATTTTTGAACTTCGTGAAAATTGGAAATACAGAAGCAACTGGCATATGATTGAAGGTAAAATCCTCCCAGCTTTTCTTCTTAGAATTTTCCCAATCATCACTGATATTCAAGGTGATACTCTTTTCTAATTCAGCAATTGTGGTATCATTGATAGCAGTACCCTCCATTCCGGATAGTTCGCCGATAATCTCAAGGATTTTTTCCCGGTCACCCAGAATACGATCTTTGAGTTCCGCCCCTTTGCCTTCGTTTACGAGAATACGAGTAGTTACATCCTTATTCTTATATGCCTTAGGCTGACCTGGATGCTTTTTATCATCCTCTGGGAAATAGCCCTGGCCAGTAGCATCTACCAAACCATCTCGGGTATCCGTGATATATTTAGAAAAATCTTGAGAAATAGTTTGAATTTGCTTAGCAGCTTCTACCAGTCTACCATATTTTTCTTCGTCTTGCTCAGCATTTTTTCCCAATACTGTCATGGCGAATTCGTTGGACTGGTCGATTACTGCATTTGAGCCAGCAATACCTTTATCGATTAAAAAGAAGGCGTTGATAATCTCTGCGGACACGTTCAGGGCCAATAAGGCCGTCAGTACGAGATACATCAGGTTGATCATCAACTGCCGCGGTTCCTTTGGAATTGACATAAGTCTTTAATTTTTACAATTAGCAATTGATTTCAAAATGCGTATTAGCTATTTCGTACGTTAGACATGGCAGAGATCATAGAACCATATACATTGTTCAAAGAGCTATAAGTCTGATTCAAAGAACCAAGGTTTTTGTTCAAATCTACTAAGTTAGATTTGTATTGCTTGGCCTCATCTACAGAATCGCTGATATCCATCATTGCTTCGTTCAACTTCGTATAGAAGTTACCCATGGCTTTGATCTGGTCACTTGTTCCAGAGAAATCAACTTCTTGCAAGGCTTTCAAAGAACCTAAGCTCTTCGCCATTGTTTGCAATTCAGTCAACATTCCACCCAATTGTTGCTCTACTACTTCACCGTTTAAACCTGGTGTTTGTGGTGTAGAAGCGACAGGTCCTGCGCTCAAAGGCTGAATATTAGCGGAATAGTTATCCAATCCTGGGTACAATTTTTCCCAGTAGTAATCTTTATCAGGTGGGATAAGGCCTAGGAACAAGAAGATACCGGCTTCCGTAAACATCCCCGCCATCAACATCTCATCGGCACCTGGCCAAGAAAGGATTTTGAAAAGTGCACCCAATAGTACAACAGAAGCTCCAACTCCAATAATCAGGTTTTTAATATATTTGAACCCTTTCGATTTTAAGAAACTCATTTTACGATGCAGTTTTAATGATTAGTTGAAAAATTTGCTTGTTCAATTTGTTTAAACTCACTCTCATAATGCACTAGTCGAGAAAAGATACACCTTCGACTATTTTTTTTTGAAATTAATTTTCAGGGCAGCCAAGTGCATGGCTTTCAGTAATTTAAACCAAAATTATATATATTGGAGAAAGTACTTTGAGGTGCTAATGTGGGTAAGTGAGCCATGAAATACAAAGAAGGATACTGCGAGAACAGTATCCTTCTTTGTAGGCGTATTTTATCTAGAAGTCGTTTACTGAACGACCTAGGAAGGTCAATGCACAACGGAAGCCAATATAAGACTTAGTAGTATCTTGGTATTCCCAGTGTCGAATACCGTTTCTTAGATAATGCATAACATCTTTCCAAGAACCACCTCTGATCACTTTGCGCTTGTAGGCCTCGGGATCATCCTCTTTCGCATCAAAGCGAATATCAGGGTTAAGGTCATGGATAAAAGCATATGCATTTTCGTAGTAAGCTGAACTTGTCCACTCGGCTACGTTACCAGACATATTGAATAGTCCATAGTCATTAGGGAAATAAGCATCCGCTCTTACGGTATATTGTCCGCCATCTTCTGGGTAGTTACCTCGCCCAGGTTTGAAGTTAGCTAGCAAACAACCTTTTGCGTTTCTCACATAATAGGTACCCCAAGGGAAAGGCGCCAATTCGTGGCCTCCTCTTGCAGCATATTCCCATTCGTGCTCTGTTGGCAAACGGAAATCTTCCGTATTGATACCATCTCCACGCGTTTGTTGGTAAGTATTCCACAATTTGGTCCGCCAGTAAGTAAAGGCGTTGGCTGTATGCCAATCCACACCTACAACAGGATAATCATCAAAGGCAGGGTGCCAGAAATAATTACGAGTCATAGGCTCGTTGTAGGAATAAGAGAAATCTCGAATCCAGACTAAAGTATCAGGATAGATTTTTGCCTTTTTGCGTTTGATGAAGGTATTTCGAGGTGATTTACCTTTATCATTGGAAGCACGCTTCCAATCATACCATTCATATTCGAATACCAATTTATCGACATCCAATTCTTTTTTACCGGCAAATCGATCATCACCTTGGTAATAAAGATCTTCTAGGGTTTCGTCAGCCCAGTCGATATCGTACTCCCAGTCAATTTTCTCTTCTCCACTCTCTTCGTCCTCTATATAGTGGTCGAGAAAGGAGTGAGCGATAGAATCACGTACCCAATAAACAAACTGGCGATACTCGTTGTTGGTAACTTCAGTATCATCCATGTAAAAACCTTGAATGGAGATTGTTTTTTGGCGTTGGACGAATGTGTTACTTACGTCTTGGTCACTAGGTCCAATAGTAAGCGTTCCAGAAGGAACATAAACCATACCGTACGGATTGATACCTTTCCAGGATGGGCGGTCAAGAACACCTAATAATTGACCGTTCTCGCGTCTACCACATGACGCGGCTAGTACCACTAGTAGTAGTACTGTTAATTTAGATAAATTTTTCATGTTAACACCCGAGTTTTCCTTCAGATTAAATGTTATACTTTAGTCCACTTCTCATTAAGTTGCTTTTGGGATCCTAAGTTTTTGGGCCCCGGGTCCTTTTTTGAAGTGGAACACCGAACTCGCTGATTTAAGCGACTGTAAATATATATGCTTTCAAAAATTTATCAAAGATAATCAATTCCTTTTATACATCTACCCTTAAATAGTTTCTTATACTCGCTAAAAGGAACGCCTTAGGAAGCGATAATATTTTAAAACCGGGCAAATTATAAAGTAAATTTTTTCTTTTCGACTATAACGATCGAGGATTATAGATAACCCGAGGAGGTCTTCCCCCACCAATTCGCTTGTTAAGATTGTAATTGATCATGATTTCGTGTGATCCATCACTTACATTTCTTAGGTCACTTAGTGGAATATCATAGGCGTAAGCCAAATTCATATTTTCACTAATTTTGAAGCCGAATATAATCGAGACAGCATCAATTGAATTGGTGTTATATCCTCTAAACGCCCCTCCTCCGAATATATTGTCATTATAGCGGGCAATTAAGGAAATATCTGTCTGGGTTTGAACCAGGTCTGATCGGACTAAAAAGGAAGGATGCAAAGTGATGCTAGAATTGAGCTCGAGATTAGCGCCGCCATTGAAGAAAAAGGCTCTTTTCATTGGAAAAGCTAGACTTTCCAATTCTATGATTGGCTCACTCAAGTGCCGCACGCCAAGACCAAATTCCAGTTTTTCACTTTGAAAATAGACACCTGCCCCAAAGGTATTCGCGGTGGTGTTTATCGAGCCTAGTGGGAGTAGCGCATCTTCGTGATCAATAATCACCCCACCTACGCCTTCTGAGTAATTACCTTCTGGTGTACGCAAAAGGGAGCCATTCAGTGAATATTGCATCATGCCGCCACTTACACCAAAGGATAGAATTCCGGCATCCGAAAATATTTGGTAGTTGTAAGACAGGATAGCTGTAGTCATCTTAGTAGCGCCCAATTCATCATTTTCTAAGTGTATACCTACCCCTCCATTGGCTATATACAGCGGCATGTGGGCACTAACAAACTGCGTACTTGGTTTTCCTGCCAAGCCGACCCATTGTTCGCGAACACCACCAGTTACACTCAAGGAATGTTCCAAGCCAGCATAGCCTGGATTCCAATTGAGCTGATTCATCATATATAAACTGTACTGGGCAGGTTGTTGGCCGTAAGCCAATACGCTCAGGAAAAGGAAGAAGGCAAGTAGTGTAGTTTTTGATCGCATGTATGTATATTATAGAAATGCTCTGGCTTTGTAAGAATCAATGAATATAAGCACTTCATGAAGACTATCTGTTGCTATTCTCTATTAATCTTTCATTAGTTCCCTCATTTCTTCCCAAGTTTTAACGGGAAGTTGACAGGAATAGTTTTGGCAAACAAAGATATTTGTGTCCTCCCCTTTACTTCTATCCTTTAAAACCGGATAAGCTTCATTTTGTTTCTCGCTAGCCATTAAGACCTTATTGGGAATGTAATGCTGCATAATCTCCGTTCCTAAAGAAAAGGCTTTCGGCCCCACTACGGCTACTTCTCGATAGGGAAATACCAAATTGAGGGAGGCCCTCGACCAACGAGAGAAAGAAGAAGAATACTTTCCGATCGCTTCCTGCAACCTCAACAACATCACTTCTGCTTGCTGCCTTAAATCTTCTCTTCCGAAGAGCAGGCCGAGTCGAAACAGGTTTTCTACCATCACTGCATTTCCCGAAGGAGTGGCATTGTCATAGAATTCCTTTCGCCGAATAGGCAGATCAGTTTGCTTAGCTGCTGTAAAATAAAATAAATTGTGCTGACTGTCAAGGAAATTGGCCATGACAAAGGCGGTCATTTCTAGGGCTTTGTCAAGGTACTGACTATTAAAAGTCGTTTCGTAGACCGCAATGAGCGCATCGATCCCGTAAGCGTAGTCATCTAGGAAGGCCTCATATTTGGCTTCCCCTGCTTTGTAGGTGTGAAAAAAACCGGTTTCTTCTTCTTTTTTAAAGGTCTCCAATAGAAAATCTATGTTCTTTACAGCAGCTAGTTTATACTTTTCTTTGCCTAGGGCCTGATAGGCATTGGCATAGGCTTTACACATTAAGGCATTCCAGGAGAATAAAATCTTATCATCCAGACCGGGTCGTATTCGATCTGCTCTATGTTTCAATAATAAGGCTTTGGTCTGGGCTAGTTTTTCGGGTGCAATGGTGGGTCCATCCGCTCCTTTAGGCTGCCAGAGAATATTGTTCCCTTCCCAGTTGCCCTCGGGGCTAACGTCAAATAAGGGCGCAAACCAGTCCAGCTCTTCGCCTAGGAGAGCCTCCAATTCTCGATAAGACCAAACGTAAAACTTTCCTTCCTCTCCCTCCGAATCAGCATCCAAGGCGGAGTAAAAGCCACCTTCAGGGCTAGTCATCTCGCGTTCAATGAAAGTCAATGTTTCTTCTATAGCTCTTTTATAGCGTGTCTCTCCCGTCAATTTATATACATCGGCCAAGACATCGACCAAGAGTGCATTGTCGTACAGCATCTTCTCAAAATGAGGAATCAACCAGGCCCGGTCTGTCGCATAGCGAGCAAAACCACCCCCTAATTGGTCATAAATCCCACCGTGTATCATTTTATCTAGTGAAAAACAGACATGATCTAGCGCTACTTTGTCTTTGGTGTGATAATAATAAGTCAGTAGAAACTGCATATTCATCGTTCCCGGAAACTTAGGAGCACTACCAAACCCTCCTTCCTCTCGATCGAAATTTCGCTTTAGTCCGATAAAAATCTGCTGAGCAAAGGCGACTGTCAATGGACTTTTTGTGGTTGTTTCCAATAAGTCATCCTGCACAAATAGGGTATCGGCGCGCTTGACGGCATTGATCAACTGATCGGCTTGCTTATCCACTACATCCCGTTTATTTCGATAGGCCCCGATCATTCCTTGCAACAATTGTGGCCAGGAAATCCGATTCTCCGCAGGACGTGGCGGGAAATAAGTCCCTGCATAAAAAGGTCGCCCATCTGGCGTCAGGAAGCAATTCAAGGGCCAACCTCCGGCGCCGGTCATGGCTTGGCAGGCCTCCATGTAGATTTGATCAATATCTGGCCGTTCCTCTCTGTCTACTTTTATATTGACGAAATGCTCATTCATGAAATTGGCCACGTTTTCATCTTCAAAGGATTCTCTTTCCATCACATGGCACCAATGACAAGTGGAGTAGCCTATGCTTACAATAATGGGCTTATCGGCTGCTTTTGCCTGTTCAAATGCCTCATCGCCCCAAGGATACCAATCGACCGGATTGTGTGCATGTTGCAGGAGATAAGGACTGGTTTCGTATTGTAATCGATTCATTCGTTCTTGTTGATCAAAATCAAAGCGGGATAAATATCAATCCGATTAAACCATCTATAGGACGGACAGTCAAATGGTTGTACTCGTTTAATCATTACTAAACCGGAAAGTACTAAAGATAGTTTGTGGTTTATCCAATTTTTTGAACCGCTAGAAAATTTAATGTTAACTGACATACCTAAGTGTACTTCCAAACAGGACAATTACCCCTACTAAAGCTACAGTTTATTAAAGGTCTTTATCTAATGCTGAAAGTATTGCCAAATGAAAAAACCTAGTCCTGAGACAAAATGGTTCTTTTACCCCATAAGGTATCTCCTTATATGCTATCTGCTATCTGTTGTCACCACATTAATCGGCCTACCTCCTCCTCACTTTCAAGTATCTCCTACACACTATGCTTTATTAGCCAACTTTGACCTAAACCAATTCAGGCAAAGGACAAATGAGTTGATGAAGCATAGTATAAGAAATAAAGATCCGCTCGGTCAACTAGAGGCATTCAACCAATTAGCGGAATTTCATTTAGCTAATAATGAGTCAGATACTGCGGTGTTTTATTTCCAACAAGCCCTTGATCTCAGCATTGGACTAGCACAAGATAATAATACGCTCTATTTCATGGGAGCTTTGAGTGAAGCACTTTTCCTAGCCAATGAAGTAAGCATGGCCATCCACTGGCGGGAGAAATATTTATCCAAAGCCCAGGATTTGGGTAGAAAAGAGGAGCGCGCTTGGGCGCAGGATCAGGCTATGCTTGGGGTCGGTACCGGCGGCTGTCTCTTATACACATCTCCGAGCCCACGAGACCGAGGC
>CAJXUM010000305.1 GCA_913060855.1 uncultured Lewinella sp.
AGATGTGTATAAGAGACAGAGATCTTGGCAGATGGGGAGTGGGAATATGGCAATCGCGTAGTGGTGAAAACGAGCGGTGGGCAATCTGAAGATTGGGAAAAAAGACGATATAAAACCGATAAACTATGGGCTTTTTTGCCCTTGCAAGACATTGAAATACCGAAAAGTTCAAGCCGCAGTAAGTCTTCGCACCCTATCGATGCATTTATCGATAGAAAGCTGGCAAGCCTTGGCCTCAAAGCCGCAAAGAAAGCAGAAAAACGAACCTTAATCCGGCGAGCGACCTTCGATTTAACGGGATTACCTCCGAGTACAGCAGAAACCGAGGCATTTTTGGCGGATTCCTCACCCGAGGCTTTTGAGAAGGTAATTGATCGGCTACTGGAAAGCCCTCATTATGGAGAGCAATGGGGAAGGCACTGGTTAGATGTCGTTCGATATGCCGATAGCGATGGCTATGCCAATGACTATATCCGTCCCAATGCTTGGCGCTATCGCGATTATGTGATTAGAGCCTTCAATGCCGATAAGCCTTACAATGAGTTTATCATGGAGCAATTGGCCGGAGATGAGATGAATCCAGAAGATCCCGAGATGTTGGTCGCTGCAGGCTTCTTGCGCATGGGACCTTGGGAGCATACGGGAATGAGCATCGCAGCAGAAACTCGCCAAGTGTTTTTAGATGATGTGACCAATATAGTGGGAGAAACCTTTCTTTCCCTACCCTTGGGCTGTGCCAAATGCCATGATCACAAATACGATCCGATCCCTACTAAGGACTATTATAGTATCCAAGCGGTCTTTGCCCCGGTTCAATTCGCCAGCAGGGCTGCGGCTTACTTAGCGGCTGAGAATCGAACGCTAGCCGAGCCGGAGCAGAAGCGGCTAGTCACCTGGATGGAAAAAACAAAAGCCGAACAGGCAGCACTGGTAGAAAAGGAGGAAGCCGCAGCTAAAGAGTGGTTCCAATCGAAAGGAAAGCGCTATATGCCCAAACGGATGCGCCGAAAATTACCGGATGATCAGCAACCGCCGAGATACTATGGATTGACCTTCCAGGATTTGGGATATCGAAAGGTCTTGAGCAAAAGAATGCAGGCCTTAAGGCGAACTCGATTCCGTTTCGAGCCCTACGCCTATTCGGTCTATAATGGCCCTAATCGATTGCATCATAGCGCACGGGATTTCTTATTGCCTGCTGAAATCGAAGATGCGCCGCCTAGTACTTTCATTTTGGGTGGGGGATCGGTCTATGCACCAGAGCAAGAAGTGGAAGCAGGAATTCTAAGCGCAGTAGCCACGCTCAAGCAGTCATTAGACGAAATGGATGCAGCCGAGATTCCAAACCCCATTCCTCAAAGCCTAAACGGTCGTCGATTGGCCTTTGCGGAGTGGCTAGCACAAGGCGATCATCCATTGGTTACTCGTTCTATCGTCAATCGGATTTGGCAGTATCATTTTGGCAAGGGCCTATCCGAAAGCACGAACAATTTTGGTGGAACGGGCCGCCCTCCTACCCACCCAGAATTATTGGATTGGCTAGCGCAAAATTTTGTCCAAAATGGCTGGTCTTTGAAATCCCTTCACCGCTTGATCATGACGAGTTCGGCCTATCAACGATCTTCGGAGCCCGCTCAGGCCGACCGACAAGCTTTGCTCGATCCCGACAATCACTTTCTAGCCAGTTTTAGCGCCCGGCGAATGGCGGCGGAAGAAATGAGAGATGCCATGTTATTTGCTTCCGGAGAGATCAATTTGGAGCTGGGAGGATTGCCCGTACGCCCCGAAATCAATGAAGAGATCGCCTTACAGCCGCGTCACACCATGGGTTCAATTGCGCAAGCCTATCAAGCTTCCCGAACACCCGCTGAGCGCAATAGAAGGACTATTTATGCAGAGCGTTACCGCAATTTACCCAACCCAATGCTCAGCGTCTTTAATCAACCTACGCCCGATCTATCCTGCGAGAGACGCTCCACTTCTACCGTTACTCCACAGGTCTTTAGTCTACTGAATAGCCCACAGATGAGAGATCGAGCCATTGCCCTTGCCATCCGAGCTACAAAGGAGGCTAGCTCAGATTTAGCCGCACAAATTCGACATACCACCCAGCTTATTTGGGGTCGATTACCTACGTCCAAGGAACTTAAACAATCCCAAACTTATGTACAAAACATGATCGCTTACCATGAGGAACAAGCTCCAGTGAAACCCACCTATCCGACACAGATCAAGCGTAAAATGTTTGAGGAAATGACGGGTGAGTCTTTCAAATACATGGAGGAATTAGATATTTACCAGGATTATCAGCCCGATCAGAAAGATGCGGATGTAAGCGTCACTACCAGAGCCTTAGCCGATTTAGCACTCGTTTTATTCAACACCAATGAATTTATCTATGTCTACTGATGCACATTGGAATAGGAGGAATTTCTTATATGGCCTGGGGGCAGGTATTGGAGCAGTCGCCTTGAGTAGTTTGCTCGGTTGTGAATCTTCAAGCGGAGCACCTACCTTCGAGAATCCCTTGCAGGCAAAACCTCCGATGTTTATTCCCAAAGCTAAGTCAGTCATTTTCCTCACCATGGAAGGCGGGCCTAGTCACATCGACACCTTTGATCCCAAAACCGAGCTGGAAAAATATCACCTGACCCAATTTAAACGTAAAGGGGAGCAGTTTTCGGCCATGTCTTCCGGGAATCGCTATATCGTTCAGAGTCCTTTTGGCAGCAGAAAGGTAGGAGATTCAGGTGCCGATCTCAGCGATCCCTTTGTTCACCTGGCTAAAGTAGCTGATGAAATCTGCTTCTATCGAGGAGGGCAGGCTAAGTCGGTCAATCATCCCACCGCCATGTACCAGCTCAATACTGGAAATCAATTCGGGGGTGAGCCTGCTTTTGGTGCTTGGACCTCATACGGCCTGGGTTCTGTGAATGATAATTTACCAGCTTTTGTAGTGCTACCGGAATTGGCCTTTCCGCAAGGAGGATCTGCCAATTGGTCTAATGGATTCTTACCCGCCCAGTTCCAGGGTACGACTTTCCGGCCAGAAGGAACGCCGATATTGAACATCGATCCGCCCCCAGGCGTGAGTCGGTATCATCAACGGAATAGTCTAGATTTATTAAATAAACTGAATCAAGCGCATCAAGCCCAACATCCGGCTCATCAGGAATTAACGGCTAGAATGGCTAGTTATGAATTGGCATTCCGCATGCAGATGGAGGTGCCAGATATTATCAATATTGAGGAAGAAGATGAAAAGACCAAAGCCTTATACGGTATTGGTGAAATGGCCACCAATGATTTTGGTCGGAAATGTTTACTGGCTCGTCGTTTGGTGGAAAAGGGCGTGCGATTTGTACAGCTATACTCTTCCGGTTGGGATTCGCATGATTACCTGGCTCGCGCTCATGGCAACCTGATCAAAAGCATAGACAAACCTATTGCGGGTTTGATTACTGACCTGAAACGTAGAGGGCTGCTAGATGAAACACTAATCGTCTGGTGTGGCGAATTTGGCCGAACGGCAGACAATGGAGTGAGAGAAGGTGGGGTAGCTTACGGCCGTGATCACAATCCAGAAGCCATGGCCATTTGGATGGCAGGTGGCGGGGTAAAGGCGGGGCATACTATCGGTGCCACAGATGAGTTGGGGCAAGAAGCAGTGGAAGTCGTTCACCCTATTAGTGATTTACATGTCACCATGCTCCATCTTTTGGGACTAGATGATAATAAACTGACCTACTTCCACGGGGGGCGTTATAAACAGCTTTCTCAATTTGGCGGGAAGGTGATCAAGGAGTTAATCGCTTGATCCATCTTTTTGCTAGTTTACACCGTACCAAAGATCCTGCCTCTTTTCTATTTCTTGAAGTGTATCTTGAGCCTTTATCTATGGTAGTTTCTTTTGCAATTGGTAATTATCACAGGAAACAAGCGACAGCCGTACTTATAGAAGTCGTTTCGCCAAGTACAAGTATTGACTGTTTTTGAAGACATTCAAGCTAAATGCACCTTTGTTTTACCCCTTTTGGATAGGTTATTTTATATAAATGAAAAGAAGTAATTTAACTAAGCAGCTGGTTGGGTTTTTCACAAATACCCATATAGAGATGCAAAGAGGAAAATACCTGGGCTTAATCCTCTTGATGGGTTGTTTTACAAATTCGATGCTGGCACAAACGAGTCCAGCGGGGTTCGGTGAATTAAAATTCAAGCATCTGGGTACAGAGAATGGTTTGTCCAATAGCTCCATTATCAGCATAATCCAGGACCAGGAAGACTTTCTGTGGTTTGGGACTTCAGATGGGCTGAATCGTTTTGATGGCATTAACTACACCATATTCCGATCGAATTCAGAGGATTCATTATCTCTGAGTAGCAACAAAATTAAAGACCTCTTTTTAGACAGTAATCATCAATTATGGGTAGGAACAGCCAATGGACTAAATCGCTATATCAAAGGAAAGGGCTTTGAAAGATTCATACATGACAAGACGAATCCGGCTAGTTTGGGACACAATGTGATTTTCAGTATCTGTGAAGATGCCAATAAAAAGTTATGGCTGGGCACTCGTAACGGATTGGATTATTATAATCCGGTTACTAGAACATTTAAGCACTATCGCCATGATCCCGATAAGCCAAGCAGTCTGCTAGACAATTACGTAAAAAAATGCTTTGTAGATTCTCAGGAGAACCTGTGGGTTTTAACCAATAAGGGGGTCGACAAATTCCTGGCAAATAAAGACGGCTTTAGACACTATCCGATCAAAAGTGCTGCTGACAGAAAAGGCTACACCCTCGATCCAAACGATATACGGGAAGACTCCCAAGGCCGGCTTTGGGTTGGATACCAGGATGGCTTATTACTCTATGACGCGCTAAAGGACGAATTCCGCGAATTCGAGGTTGAGCAGAACGGTAAGATGGTCAAAGCGATTACCAGCCAAGTCAGGAGCATTGAAGAAGATGAAAATGGAAATCTATGGATCGGTGCTTATTCTGGTTTATATATTATCAACACAACCAGCAAGTTGTTTTTACGCTATGTCAATGAACCATCCAATCCTTATAGCCTCAGTCGAAATTCGGTATATGCCGTTTTCAAAGATAGAGCAGGTGACTTTTGGGTTGGAACCTATTCGGGTGCAATCAACTATTTTGATAAAAACTATGCCACTTTTGGGCATTATAGCGTCGCTTCTGGCTTGAGTTATCCTGTAGTTAGCTCGTTTCTACAAGATCCAGTGGGTAATTTTTGGATTAGTACAGAGGGAGGAGGTTTAAATTATTTTAATCAAAAGACAGGACAATTTATGTCCTATCAACATGATCCCAATAACCCTCGGAGCCTTAGCGACAATAATATTCAGGACATGACCAGCGACAAAGCTGGTCGAATCTATATCACTACCCATGGGGGTGGTTTAAATGTAATGGATCCACTCAAAGCGCCTGGCCTAGTTACCCGCTTCCAGTTTAACCCTAAAGATTCATTAAGTAATCGTACGGATTATATTCCTACCATATTTTGCGATAGCAAAAATCGTATTTGGGTGGGGCTCTCACAGGAAGGATTAAGTCAGTTTATCCCTGAAACGGGTGAATTCATTACTTATGAAAAATCAAAAGAGGGGCCCAATACGGTTTGGAGTATTTTTGAAGATCATCAGCATCGGATTTTGATCAGCATCAACTCAGGATTGTGGCTGGCCGATCCCAGTGAGCGACGACTAAGCGAAGCCGGGTTGGAAGAAATAAACCGCAGTGTACCCCGGGCTATTACTGGTATTGTCCAGGATCATGAAAACAATTATTGGTTTACCACACAAGGTGCAGGTCTTTTCTATTTACAAAATGACTGGTCCCATTTTGAAAACTTCCAACAAAACGATGGTCTTCCCAGCGATAACCTACTAGGCATCTTAATGGATAAGACGGGTGATTTATGGATTAGTTCCAACGCTGGTCTTTCCAAATTTAATCCCAAAACCAGGCAGATTGAAAATTTTGACGTCATGGACGGCCTCCAAAGCAATGAGTTCAATGTTGGAGCCCGGATGATTAGCCGGGATGGGTTATTTTGGTTTGGAGGGTTGAATGGGTTTACTGTTTTTGATCCCGCCAATATCAGCAAGAATAAATACCAAGCTTCGGTGGTCATCACCAATTTTAGAATAAATAACGAGAGTACGGCCATGCCTACTCCTAGCGACCCCTCGAACCAGGAGGAGTTGGTTCTTAAGTACAACCAGTCTCCCTTTAGCTTTGATTTCATGGCGCTCAGCTATTCGCAACCAGAAAAAAGCACTTATTTCTACAAACTCGAAGGCTATAATCAAGATTGGGTCAATAATGGCGATAACCGACAAACCACCTTTACGTTTATTGATCCAGGAAATTATACTTTTCGGGTGAAAGCCGTCAATAAGGACGGAACCTCCAGTAAACAGGAGGCAATTATGAAATTAAGGGTATTACCTCCCCCCTGGAAAACCTGGTGGGCTTACCTGTTGTATATTGCCACTCTTCTGATTATTGGCCTAATCATTAAGAATCAGGCAGTCCTTAGAATTCGGGATAAAAGAGCCCTAAAGGAAGAAAAATTAGAAAGAGAAAAAATCGAAGAATTGAATGAACTAAAATTGCAATTCTTCACAAACGTTTCACATGAATTGCGCACCCCTCTAACCTTAATCTTAGGGCCTCTCGAAAAAATGCTGCGCAAGGAAAACGTTTCAAACTCAGCCCAACAACAGGATCTAAACTTGATTAATCGCAATGCAAAAAGGCTGTTGAGACATGTCAATAACATTTTGGACTTCCGCAAATTCGAAGTGGGAAAGCTCAAATTAAAAGCCGCCAAAGGGGATATTGTTCGATTTTTGAAAGAAACGACTTTACCTTTCCAGGAAACGGCCTTTCAGCGCAATATTGAGTACGAGTTTGTAGCAGAACCCAATTCGATTGAAGCTTTTTATGACCGAGACAAAATGGAGATCATTCTTTTCAACCTCTTATCCAATGCCTTTAAATTTACGCCGGACGGGGGAAGGATTGAGGTTCTGTCTCTTATACACATCTCCGAGCCCACGAGACCGAGGCTGATCTC
>CAJXUM010000306.1 GCA_913060855.1 uncultured Lewinella sp.
TATCCTCTTCGTCGGCAGCGTCAGATGTGTATAAGAGACAGGGCCATGAATGAGCAAAATAAGATGCAGGCACTCAACACTGGAGGCAACTCGATAACCTTCACTGGCGGAGCAGGTTCTCAATCCGTGGAAACAGAGGTTTCTACTACTAGTGTTCAGACAATAGAAACAACGGTCACTATTAGTCTAGATGTCGCCGTCGAAGTGGGTGCGGAGGTGCAGGGTACGGGCGGTGCCGGAGGCGTTGAAATTGAAATCCGAAATGAATTTGGGGCAACGACAACCACTGCCACCGGAAGTACAAAAGTCATAGGGTATACCTTAACCGATGATGACCCCAATGACATCTTCAACATTATTACGGGAAAAGATCCGATGTATGGAACGCCTGTTTTTGCCTTGAACCCAGGTGGTAGTCAAACGAGTTGCCCTTATGAAGGAGGCATACAAATTGACCAACCCCAACTTAGTGCTACCTCCATCTGTAAAAGTGGCAAAACGATACTCATCGAAAACGTTCCTGCTGGAACGGGTGCCAACCTTAGCTTAAATGTATGTAACCAAAGTAGTATAGAAAGGACCTATTATCTCGCCCTAAATGGCAGTTCTAATGTCAATGGAGCCAAGTTTAATTTTTCCGGGACGGAACTCAACGCCACTACTGTGGGAGAAGCCTATACGCTTTCTCCGGGTCAGTGTTTCAATAATAATGGGACGAATCCGCTCTTGGTCATTACTCAAAATCCCGCGAATCAAGGGATCCTGAATTATGATAATATGGTGGTCTACCTCTATCCACTGTGTGAAGGTAGTACCTTTGGCGAATTGGCCATTGTAGATCAAATTAACCTCAGTGTTCGATTCACCAATGACCCCAACGCCATCCCACGAATTACTATAGACGGGCAGCTAGAGGATAATATTCCTCCCACCATTTCATCTTGTCCACCCAGCCGGACTATCCCCAATTTTCCAGGAGCCTGTGGAGAACGAGTGATCTATGATTTACCCACTGCAACCGATAATTGTGGTTCGGCAAGTGTAGTCAAAATGAGCGGGCCCGATAGCAATGATAACTTCTTCCCTGGGACTACAACGGTTTCTTTCTTGGCTACGGATCAAAACGGTAACACCTCAACTTGTAGTTTCAATGTGACTGTAGTAGATAATGAGCCGCCTTCTATTACTTCCTGTCCAGCAGATGTAACAATTAATGTAGCACCGGGTGTCTGCAGTGAAATCGTAAGCTATGCCTTACCTACTGCTTTTGACAACTGTACTTCAGCCATCCAACGTACTACAGGCCCAGCGAGTGGAGAGAACTTCTTCCCTGGCACCACTACGGTCACCCATGTATTTACTGATAACTATAGTAATACGGCTACTTGTTCGTTCAATGTTACAGTCATTGACAATGAAGCCCCTGTCATTACTTCCTGTCCCAATGACATTACCATCAATGTGGTGCCTGGTAGTTGTAGTACGGCAGTAGGCTACATTACGCCAACAGCAACTGATAATTGCGTGGCGTCGACAGCGCGTACACAAGGTTTAGCCTCTGGAGATACTTTCCCCTTGGGCTCAACGACAGTAACCCATGTTTTCACGGATAATTACAATAACTCCACGAATTGTAGCTTCACGGTGAATGTCATAGATGAGGAAGCTCCGGTACTAAGCAATTGCCCAGATTCGATATTGGTTACAACAGCAGTCGATCAGTGTAGTGCTATCGTAGAATGGGAAGCCCCTACCGCCAATGACAATTGCACCCTTTCCGGCACAACAAGCACCGTCCCTTCTGGTACCCTATTTGACATTGGCCGAGATACTGTCACCTATACTTTTTCGGATGCAGCAGGCAATACAACCAATTGTTCCTTCCAGGTGATTGTAGAAGCTGGAGATGCTGATTTTTGCAATAATGTTGTAGCCGTAGATGATTTGAAGGAAGCGCAATTGGCCTTTGAGCTTTTCCCGAACCCCGCCAGAGATCAAGTGGTCATTCAATTTGAGACGACCACACTTTCGACCGTAGATCTAGCGCTGTTTGATGCTGCTGGTCGGCAACTTAGTCTAACGCAATTTGGTCAATTAATAGGAGCGCAAGCCCTAGCGCTGGATCTTGAAGGATTGTCTCAAGGCTTATACTTTGTTCAACTTAGACTAAAGAATAAGACGGGGCTTCAATTGAAAAATGAGAAATTAATTATTTCCAAGTAAGCCTAATAGGATGTAATTAAGTACTTGAATACTGAGATGGATAGAGACGAGAGATTTAATTCGTATGCCAGCCTGATCAGCTGGCTACGAATCGCTCGCTTTCTGCTTAAAACATAGCTAGTATAAAGACCATGTTTAAATTCAAGAGCGTATCTCAAAACTGTTTTTGATGGCGAAAATGAGCAATTTTTGAACAGGATGAGGCGGAAAAATGGAAGTTAGCCGTAGCTACCTGACATTTTTTCAACGAAATCATGATCTAAAAGGACCATTTGTAGCCCAAAGGATAGTTTTGAGATACGCTCTAGTAATTGGTCTGCAAATATCCCTCTTTCATTTGGAAGAAAAGTACTTTCTTACGCCAGTCAATTTAGCGTAAGTAATGAAGAATAAATAATTTGGGCCAAGGAGCTAAATGTTTTTTCACCAGGCTAGGCGAGAAGAAAGAGCATAGCCTAGCTACGTGAGTGATGAACAACGACGGCTGGTGGAAAAAGATAACGCTAATTGGTCTTAGTTATTTATTTTTCATTACTAAGAAGCCTATTATAACCAAAGTGAAAAAATTATATCTTTAGTAGACGTTGTCATAATGCTACCCAAACAATGGAAAAACTAAAACTTTTAATTGTCGAAGATGATCCCATCATTGCTGCCGACCTGGAAAGGGCAATGAAAAAAATGGGTTATGAAGTGCTTGATGCGGTGGAATCAGGAGAAGAAGCGTTGGAGGTAGTAGCGCAAGATCCGCCAGACCTGGTCTTGATGGATATTCAATTGGAAGGAGATTTGGACGGCATCGATACGGCACATATGATCAGTAAACAACAAGCCATTCCTATCATTTACCTTACTTCAAATACCGACGAACGAACCTTCAATCGAGCCAAACTTACCCAGCCACATGGCTTCCTATCCAAACCCTTTCGGCTAACAGATATTAAACATAGCATCGATTTAGCTTTTTTGGATGAGAACCCAAGCCCTGAAGCCATTGAGAAAAATGAAAAAGAAACTCGAACGGTCAAGATAAAAGAAAGTGTCTTTGTCAAATCAAGAGATCATCTTGTCAAAATCAAATTGGCTGAAATCATGTACATAGAGGCAGATAGTTGCTACTGTACCATCAAAACAATCGATGAAAGTCATTTGATTGTAAGTACACTGAAGAAATTTTCTTCCTCTATTGAAAATGATAGCTTAATACGTATACACCGATCATACATCGTTCATTTACAACACATTGATAAAATAGGCGATGCATATGTCATGATCGATAATAAGATGATTCCGATAGGAAGGTCTTTCCGAGAAGCGTTTTTTAGTAAAATTCAAAAACTATAGAGGCCATTTCAATGTAGCAATGTATTGGTTTTTAAATGAGGTTTATGATAAGAGTTCTACTATCTTTATTTGTTTTGCTCACTAGCATTAGCTTAGGCCACACGCAAGAAGCGACCCAAAATGATTTTGATGCTATCTGGAATAGTAAACTCGAGCTAAAGAACAAATTATTGCAAATTGATAGCCTGGCAGGAACCTTGGATGGTTATTTTACCGACCTCCCAAAACGCCAAGTTGAAAAAGCCCTCCAACTAGCCAGGGAACAGGGCCTATTCGAGATAACGGCCCGTCTTGAACTTACCTTAGGTATTTATTATACAGCCGTCGATATCATAGATACGGCACAGGTTTTTCTAGAGCGAGCCTTAGCAAAATTTGAAACCCTTGACGTTCCTGAAAAAAAAGCACAATTACACCAGGAATTAGGTTGGGTTTACCTATTGGTTCCCTATTATGACAAGGCCCTAGAACAAAACTTACAAGGGCTAGCACTTTATGAGCAGTTAGATCAAAATGATCAAGTCGCCAGGTCTAATGTGGACGTGGCCTATGTTCATTTACAGATGGAAGATCCTCAATCTGCCTGGCCTTTTTTGGAAAAAGCTCGAGGCATACTCGAAACAGGAAACGATTCCCAAGCCCTTGGCGACCTTTACCAGCGCTATATTTCCTACTATACCTTCACTAAAGATACGATCAAGGGCTTAGCGATTGCTGCCAAGGCAATTGCAGTATTGGAGACACTGGAAGATAAAAGTTATCTTAGTGGAGCCTACATTTCAAGAGGTATTTTTGCATCGGATTTTGGCCAATTTGCAGCCGCGGAAAAAGACTTCTTTGCGGCTAAAAAATATGCTATCTCTTCTGGCTACCTCCTACATGATATAGAAGCGAACAGAGAGCTTGGGAATTTGTATGTTAAATCGGGGCAATACACAGAAGCCATTCCCTACCTACAAACCATAGTTGATTCCTATCAAAAAAATGGGAATAACATCATCGGCGACTATTTAGAAATGTATGAATCCTTGGCCGCTGCTCATGCTGGACTGGGAAATTATGAACAAGCCTATTACTTCCAGGGATTGCATGAAACCTTGGAGGATAGTATCTACACCATGGAATCTAATCGCAATATACGCGATATGCAAACCAAGTATGATACAGACAAGACACAGGCCCTGTTACTACAGCGACAAAAGGAGCTCTACTATTCCTTGGGCTTTTTAGGCTTGTTGGTACTACTGGCAGGCGTATTATGGTGGGCTTACGCTACCAAGCGCAAGCAGAATGAGTTACTGGAAAAAGGCAATGAAGAAAAGGCTTTTTTGATTAAGGAGATCCACCATCGAGTAAAGAATAACCTCCAAGTTCTTTCTAGTCTACTGAGCTTACAATCCGATTATATTGATGATCCCAATGCCTTGGATGCCGTATTAGAAGGTCGCAATAGAGTGCAGTCGATGGGTTTGATTCACCAAAAATTATACATGGGAGAAAACCTGGCTACTGTAGATATGAAGTCATATGTGCTAGATTTAACAGCTCACCTATTGGCTTCTTTTGGCATGGAAGAGCGCGTGCAATTACAGATTGAATCCAGCGTCCCAGCAATGGATGTGGACACTGCGATTCCATTGGGTTTAATCATTAATGAATTGGTCACCAATTCGCTCAAGTACGCCTTCCCCAATAACCGAAAAGGAAAAATCGATATTCAACTTTGGATTAATGCTCAAAAGGAATTGTGTTTGAAATTGACAGATGATGGAAATGGCGTATCGGCAGAAGTACCTCAGGAACAATCCACCTCTTTTGGCACTGATTTAATCAAAATACTGAGCAAAAAATTAAAAGGCATAATAACAGTTGATCATAACAAAGGATACAGCACACTGATCCATTTTCAACGATATAATCAGAAAAGGGGATAATTCGGTGGTTGTTTTCGTAAGCGTGCTAAATGAAAAAAAGACTACTATTTTCCATATGGGGGGTGGGGCTCTTCCTCTATATCCAGGCCCAAGCAATAACAAAACAACACTTTGATTCCATCTGGAATCTATCCCACCCTACTGCGGTGCTATTAGAAAAAATTGATAGCCTGGCCATGTCTATAGACCCCTTCGGTAATGATTTACCGCTAAAGCAAATTCAGCAGGCTTTAGCCCTTTCTAAATCAGAAAACCTTAAACAACAGGAAGAGAAGCTTCTTTTAAGTCTGGGCAGTATCTACAGTTATATTGACATACAGGATTCAGCTAAAATATACCTCGATGCTGCTTTTAAAAGCTTCAAAGGAGCAACAGGAAGCCCAGAATTAGCTCGGACTTATAAGGAACTAAGTTGGCTTTACACTTTTATCCCCGCTTACGATCAAGCGCTTGAATACGGCTATCAGGCCCTACAAGCTTATGGAGCGTTGGGTGATGAAGAGCAAGTTGCTCTCATGAACAGTAGGATTGGGCTCATCTTAGAAAAAACTGGTCAATATGAGAAGGCCCTTCCTCATCTTTTATTGGCAGCAAAAAAATTCCAAAAGTACAACAACCCAAAAGCACAAGGCTATACCTACTTGAGACTTGCAGAGTACTATAAATACAAAAAGGATACCATCCAAGCTGAGCGAGCTTTTGATCAGTACATCACGAAAATGAGCGAGCTAGGAAGTGTATCCAGAGGTTATTTAAGCGGCGCCTATACGCGTCGAGGTATTTTTTATCGAGAAAATAAACGGTTTACAGAAGCTGAGCATGATTTGCTCATGGCCATAGAAATGGCCACCCTTTTAAATGATACCCTGAGCAACCTAGTTTCTGAGTACCAACTGGGCTGTCTTTATGCCGAAATGCAGCAACATGAAAAAGCGGTAAACTTGCTCACAAAAACTATTCAGGATGTCAATCAATACACGCAGGAAAATAAAGACTTCTATCTTGATCTAGACTTTCAGGACATGTACCTGGCAGTAGGCAAGGCTTACGCCAAATTAGGTCGTTACAAAGAAGCTTATGCCTTCTTAGAGCAGCAGGGAGTCTTGAAAGACAGCCTTTTTACAGCAGAAGCCAGCCGAACAATGTTGGACATGCAAACCAAATATGAAACGGAAAAGAAAGAAGTCTTACTTAGTCAAAAACAACAGCAATTATATTTATCACTAGGTTCTCTTGCTTTGCTATCACTGATGGCTTTCGGCCTATACCGAGCTAATCGGTCAAAACAGCGTCAGAATATTCTGTTGGAAAAGGGAAATGAGGAAAAAGCATTTTTGATCAAAGAAATCCATCATAGGGTAAAGAATAACCTCCAAGTATTGTCTAGTCTCCTCAGTCTACAATCCGAGTATATAGATGACCCCAATGCACTAGATGCGGTCATAGAAGGACGTAACCGGGTCCAATCTATGGGCTTGATTCATCAAAAACTATACATGGGCAACAATCTTGCGGGGGTGGAGATGAAGGCCTATATCATGGACCTTGGCAATCATTTACTGCTGTCTCTTATACACATCTGACGCTGCCGACGAAGAGGATAGTGTAGA
>CAJXUM010000307.1 GCA_913060855.1 uncultured Lewinella sp.
AGATGTGTATAAGAGACAGGCTGAAGTCTTGCAAAGCTTTATTATTAACACTTAAATATCATGACCATGAAAACCAAGTCACAAAACATCATTTCCTGGGTAAGTCGAATTATCGCTGCAGCTATTTTGCTACAGACCTTATTCTTTAAATTCACTGCTGCACCCGAATCAGTAGAATTATTCACAACGCTAGGTATGGAACCTATCGGGCGGATCGGAACCGGAATTGTAGAATTAATTGCAGGTATTCTATTGCTAGTACCTCGCACCGCTTGGATTGGTGCTACCTTAAGTTTAGGTGTGATCACAGGGGCTATTTTCTCTCACTTGACGATCCTGGGGATTAATTACAATGGGGATGGTGGTGCACTCTTTACTATGGGGATTATTGTCTTCGTCACCTCGGCGGTTGCCTTGTGGTTGGAGAAGGAAAAAATTCCTTTTTTGAATAAGTTTTTGGCTTAGGGGGTGAGGGTTATCACATCTCAGGGGGTGAGTCTCACTGACCCCTTGAGATGATTAACGCTCTCGCTTGCCGATTACCTGATTGGTGATTAGCGGTTTGGCCCAGAAGCCAATACTGAGGATATAGCCGAGGGGAATGAATAAGAATAGCATACCTATTTTCAAGCCCATCATATCGCCTAGTCCTCCAACGATTAGAGGTACGATGGCACCACCTGCAATACCTGTCACTAAAATACCAGAGACGGAACCGTGGTGCTTTTCTATGGAATTTAAACCTAAAGAAATAATGACCGACCACATCACAGAGGCGAAAAAGCCAATCATTGGAAAGCTGATTAAGACGATGTCGGTGGATGCGACTAAGCTAATTCCTAAACAGGCGATAGCTGCTGCCGTAAAAAGAATGAGCACTCTTCGGCTATCCATAAATTTGAGCATAACCAGCCCTAATAAGGCTCCCGCTGTCATCAATCCCCAATACCAGGATATAGTACTGGCTCCTGTTGTTTGTGGATCTACATTATGGTAAGTTTCTAAAAATTTAGAAATCCAATTGGCTATCCCCTGTTCCATCCCTACGTAGGCGAAGATGGCTAGAAAGTACTTAATGACCGTTGGGTTCTTTAATAGCTCAAGATGGAGTGCAATGGCTCCCGCCTTTTCATCTTCCTCTCGCTCCACTTTTGGAAAACGCACGACTGCAATAATAACGACCATCAATAGGGAAACTAGCGCAAATACCCAATACAGTGAAATCCATGGTAAATCGGGCGGAACTAGGCCTTCGAGAGTGCTAATAATCGCATTTTTCGCCCCATCCGCTTTGCCTATATTCAAAACGAGATAAGTATACATCAAGGGACTTAGAAAGGAAGCCAAACCGAAAAACAGCTGCCCCATCACCGAATTGAAGGCGAAATTGGATTCGCCACCCGCTACACGCAGCAATGGATTAATGGCTACTTGCAACATCGCCATTCCAGCTCCGATAAAGAAAAGCGAAACAACATACATCGCATAAGATGGGCTAAAAGCAAATAGGAAGGCACCTAAAAAAGAGAAGGCGAATGCAGCTATCATCACCTTTTTTTCGCCATAGCGCTCGATCAACATACCAGATGGGATCGACATTAATCCATAAGCTATAAAAAAGGCAAAAGGTAAGAGCGCAACTAGGGTAAGGCTGAGGTCGAAACTCTTTATGATATCTGGCACTAAGGGCCCAATCATGTTGGTCAGGAAGGAAATAACAAAGAAGGTCAATAAGATAAGACCAATAATCAGTAGGCTACGCTTCATGCTGCTATAGTTTTATAGCCAAAAGATAACAAGAAAAATGAGTCATCCCGTATTTTGGATGACTCATCCTTCTCTATGAAGCGATTTCTTATGTAAAATCGGAAGTACGAATTCGGAAAGCGAAACATACATTGCCACGGCTTCATTCCGATTTCCCACTTCTGATTTCTGATTTTTCCCAGTTTAATAAGCTAGGAAAAATGCGCTGGCGTTCGAAAGTAATCTACCTAAAACTACTGCTAGTCAATAAGACTATTTACTTCGAATCTCGGCCGCAGGCTGTTTGCCGATAGCCGGTTCTTTTTTCAAGCCATCCATTACCTCTTTAATCGCTCTTTCCAACTGGGTATCCAATCCTGCTGCTAATTTTGTAGGATCCTCTGGCACCTCAATATCGGGAGCAACACCGTAACCTTCTTTAAACCATTTACCGTCTGGATCATACATTCTGAAAGTAGGTACGGTGACATAACCACCATCAATTAAGGCAGGAGAACCAGAAATACCGATCAAACCACCCCATGTTCGAGAACCAATCACTGGCCCAAGGCCAGCTTTCCTAAAGTAATCAGGGAAAGCATCTCCACCTGAACCACTCCATCCATTGATCAACATGGCTTTAGGGCCGAAATGAGCTACAGGAGGCCATTGCCAAGTCTCTCCGTCTCGCACCGCCCAAAAAGCCAAGGCAGGGCGATTGAGTAATTCGATAAAACGATCAGGGATTTGTCCACCACTATTGAAGCGCTCATCTATGATCATTCCTCCTTTTCTATATTGGGCCATGAATTGACGCACCAATTCGTTTTGACCATCCACTCCCGTACTGCGCACGTAGACATACCCTACTTTACCATTAGAGGCTTCATCTACCCGCTTACGGTTCCCTTCTATCCAAGCTAGGTGGCGCAGGCGTGTCTCTCCACGCATCAATTCCACAACGATAGTTTTAGCACTATCAGCAGATGTGTGAGCGTTTATCTCCAGTGCGACGGTCTTCCCGGCTAAGCCTTCAAAAGCGGCATATGGTTCCTTATCAGTAGTTAGGGGTCGACCGTTGACAGACAAGATATAGTCGCCTTCCTTCACCTCTACCCCTGGCATCGCCAGCGGCGAACGAACCTCAGCATCCCAAGGCGCTCCTCTAATGATTTTGGCAATCTTATACTTGCCATTCTCAACCGCCCAATCGATACCGAGGTAGCCTACATTTTTCCGCTTAACCTGCTCGACATCTCCTCCGCCTTTATAAGTATGAGATGCATTCAACTCTCCGATCAATTCACCAATAATAAAATTGACATCCTCGCGGATCGTCGCGTCTTTTATCAAGCTTCCATAGCGTTCGCGCATAGCCTCCCAATCTACACCATGCATATTAGGATCGTAGAAGAGATCCCGCTCAAATCGCCAGGTATCATTAAATAACTGCTGCCATTCTTCTTTTGGGTGGACCGTCATTTCCATATCTTTCAATGGCAATGGCTTATCCATTTTCTGGCCAGGTGCGATGCCGATTACGCCGAGTTGTCCTCTTTGCATCACCAACATTTTCTCGCCATTCGCAGCTACTTGGTAATTGAATATACCATCAATGATCTTTTTCTCCTCTCTGGCACCAAAATCAAAGTACTTAATCGCTGGCTGAGCGCCTTGGGAGCCACTTGGAGGCGCATGCGTAAAGATCAACTTGCCTTTTACGGCAGCCAGGTTACCGTAATTACCTGCTCGTGGAGGGAGTAGAATAATTCTTTCCTCAAAGCCATCCAAATCGATAACTAGTTTCTTCTCTTCTTCTTTATCTGTTTTTGCTTCGTCCGTTTTTGCTTTGTCTTCTTCCTTTTTATCTTCTTTCTTATCGGCTTTTTCCTCTGTCTCCTTGATAGTCACCTCATCGTTTTTGGGTGCCAAAGGAGAAGGAACATCCTTGCGTAAAGAAACCGCGGCTAACTGTGTAGCATTCGGATAAGTCCAAGAAATGCCAAAATCGCCATAGATCGGCGAGAAGTTACGGTTGGTGGAAAAGTACAGGTATTTGCCTTCTGGATCAAAAACCGGGTTTTGATCAGCGTAGTAGCCCGTCGTTAATTGATGGAATGTCCCATCGCTCATTCTGTAACCGAAAATCGCATTATTACCCGTTTCACTAGTACGAGAATAGGCCAACCATTCACTATCACTGGACCACTCAACACTAAAGCCTCTGGCGGTTCCCTCAAAGAAATCTAAGCCTTTATCAATAACTTTAGTCGTTTTAGCTTCCATATCGTACAGGCGAATCTTCATATCTCCTTCCGTCCAAACGAGTTTTTTACTATCTGGCGACCAATATGTTTGGTATTTAAAACCCGCGCCGTAGTTGGAGATTTTTTCTTCCTTCCCTTTCTCCTTCATGTCCATTAAGGTCAACTCATATTCTCCAGAGCGATCACTCCAGTAGGCAATATAGCGCCCATCGGGAGACCAAGAAGGGGAACGTTCCGCTACGCCAGAGCTATTGGTCAAGTTTTTAACGTAACCGTCCTTAGCGGGTATTGAGAATAATTCTCCGCGCGCTTCTACTACTACTCTTTTTGCATCGGGAGAAATCCAGGCCGCTGACATCCTATTTGCCACACTGACCGTTTTAGGGGCCAAGCTGGCCAAGTCACTCACTACATCGACTTTTACCTCCTTGTATTTATTATTAGACAAATTCATCAAATACATTTTCCCTCCGGCCTCAAAAACTAAGTCTTTTGGGCCAACAGAAGGAAAGTGTACATCATAGTCTTTGAATTTGGTCAATTGCTTGGTCACGCCTGATTTGGTATCATAAGACCAGATATTATACCGCTTATTGCGACCTCTATCTGATAAGAAGTAAACCTTATCGCCACTCCACATCGGTAATTCATCATTCGCATCATTCTTAACGATGAGGTTGGCTTTTTTACTAACTAAATCAAACACCCAAATATCGGCAGCGGCTCCCCCTCGGTAACGTTTCCATGTTCGGGTAATTCGAGAAGTATAGGTAAAGGCAATTTTTTGCCCATCGGGTGAATAAGAGGCAAAAGAACCATAAGCTAATGGCAATTTCTCCGCCATTCCCCCTTTTAAGGGTACGGTGTAGAATTGGCTAAAGCGTTGTCGGCCACTTTCCCGAGAGGAAACAAAAAGGACATGTTTTCCATCCGGCGTCCAATCCAAGACACCATCCGGCATGCCGTGATAGGTGAGTCGTTGTGGTACGCCTCCCATGGTAGGTACCACGTAAATGTCGGTATTGCCATCATAATTTCCACTAAAGGCAATCTGTTTGCCGTCGGGAGAAAACTTAGGGGCAGACTCCTCCCCCATTGGAGAACTCAATTTCAAGGCGGTTCCGCCATCCTTCGCTACGACCCAGATATCTCCTCCGTAAACAAAGGTGATATGTGTTTGGGATACATCCGCATGACGAAATAATCGAGCATTGACTTGTGCTGAAAGTAAACTCGCAGACAGCATTAAACATAGGCAGCTTAACAGCTTAAAAAACGATCGGTGATTCATGAAGTCATCTTTATTTAATAGATTTTATTCGGTGTAGCCTGCCAAATTACAATAGACAATTGAAAAGATAGGCATGCTACCCACAAGAATTCTATGAATAGACGGATGAATTCGACCAAAAGTTTTTAACCAAGCCTTAACCTGCCCTTCACAAATTTTAATTGTTATCCTTTCGTTAAGAAAGTTGTAGAAAGACACCAGCCCCACAAAATCCTGTAGATTTATGGTTAAGAAAACAGAAGCCGGGGGACTTTTCGGATCGCAAAGATCGCGAGTCAGCGCTCCCTTATCTCAAAGTATGGTGAAAAGCAGGAAAATCGGATGGCGAAGTGCGGCTGCTATTGTGATTGCTAATATGGTGGGAACGGGCGTTTTTACCAGTTTAGGTTTCCAGCTACAAGCCTTAGAAAACACCTGGACTATCTTATCACTTTGGGTGATAGGCGCTGTTTTTTCACTGCTTGGGGCCTTCTCCTATGCAGAATTAGGTACTCGACTTCCTAAATCGGGAGGAGAATACCACTTCCTAAGCCAAATTTATCATCCTTTCCTCGGGTATCTTTCCGGATGGGTATCGCTCACGGTTGGTTTTGCGGCCTCCATTGCGCTGTCGGCGATGGCCATGGGAGCCTATTTACAAGACATCATGGGCTGGTCGGGGAGGATCATCGCCATACTGGCTATTTTGGTGATCTCAATGATACATTCTTTTAGTGTTCGTCAAAGTAGTTTTTTTCAAAACTTCCTGACCTTATTGAAGATCGTGTTGATTCTTTTCTTGATCTTTTTTGGCATCACCCTACATACACCTGTCAATGCCATTGATTGGTCTGACAATTGGAAGAATGAGTTTTTCAGCCCAGCCTATGCCGTATCTCTGATCTATGTTATTTACGCTTTTTCGGGTTGGAATGCAGCAGCCTATATTGTCGAGGAAATTGATCAACCCAAGAAGAATCTTCCCAAAGCACTCATCTGGGGTACTTTATTGGTAGGCATCCTATTCGTACTTTTGCAATTGTCTTTTTTGAATCAAGCCACGATTGGGCAGCTGCGTAATAAGGTGGATGTTGGCTCCGTAGTGGCCCAGATTATGTTTGGGAAAACGGGAGGAAGTACAATTAGCTTGCTCATCGCTTTATTACTGGTAGCCAGTATTAGCGCTATGGTATGGGTGGGGCCAAGGGTCACGCAGGCCATGGCTAGGGAGTATCACAATTGGCGCTTTTTCTCTCAGGAAAACAGCAATGGTGTACCGGTACGGGCCGTTGTGTTGCAAGCGATCATTAGTCTATTCATGGTCGTCACAAGTTCATTCGAACAATTACTGGTATACAGTGGATTCATCTTACAACTCTTCACCTCATTGAGCGTGGCAGGTGTACTCTTGCTCCGATGGCGTAAGCAAGGAGAACCAGGTGCGTACCTCAGTCCCGCTTTTCCATGGATACAGCTGATCTTTCTATTATTTAGTGCTTGGATTTTGATCTTCCTACTTATCGATAAACCCATGGAGAGTTTACTGGGATTGGTGAATGTTCTAGTTGGTACTATTTCCTATCGATGGAGTGCCAATTATGCCATAAACAAACACTAAGAAAACGGACCCGGAATGCATTACACTCGCGAGCCCGCATTGGGTAGGATAAGTCTATCTCTTTACTAGATTCTATTCTATTGTTAACAGACGGCTGTATATCAGTAGCCTAGCCATTTGAGCAATTACTATTCAGCAATCTCATGTAAGGCTGTCTCTTATACACATCTCCGAGCCCACGAGACCGAGGCTGATCTCG
>CAJXUM010000308.1 GCA_913060855.1 uncultured Lewinella sp.
GAGATCAGCCTCGGTCTCGTGGGCTCGGAGATGTGTATAAGAGACAGGTACATCTAATTCTTTCAAGAGTGTATAAACATTCGGGGTTATTCGCACTCCACTGATATTTTCCCAGACGATGGCCGTTGTATGTATTTTGAATTCGCGAAAGAGACGGTCGTGTACTTGTCGGGGTGTATAGCCTTCAATGGCCACTAGAGCGATAGCGCAGGAATTTTCCCGTTTAGACGGAGAAGCTACAGTCACTTTCGGTACATCTTTAACTTTATCCACCCAGTAATTACGCAAAAAGAATAGGCGTTCTGCCTTCCGTTCACTTCCTATCATATCGTGAAAATGAATCGCCTGACCAATCGCTTGTTCTATGGCAAAAGAACGTGTACCTAGGTGTTCGTATTTTCTAATATCATCAGCTTCTGGATCTGGTGAGCCAAAGAGTGGATATAGGGACTTAATTTTATCTTTCTTTACATAGAGCATTCCCGATCCATAAGGCGCACACAGCCACTTGTGCAGACTAGTTCCGAAATAATCACAATCGAGATCAGGTATAGCAAACGGAAATTGGGCGAAGGAATGTGCTCCATCCACTAAAACTTCAATCCCTTTTTGGTGCGCTACTTTGGCTATGGCTGCTACCGGCAACACTTGTCCCATCCAATTAATCACGTGAGTGAGATGTACAATTTTGGTCTTTGCGGTAAAAGCCTTGGCAAATTCTGCTACGATAGATTCATTGTCTTCTGTAGGAAAATCAAAATTCAACCATTTTAAGACGATTCCATCCCTATGCGCCCTTTGCTTCCAGGCATTAATCATGTTGGGATAGTCTTGTTTGGTAAGCACCACTTCATCTCCCGCTTTCAGCCGTAATCCAAATATAATGGTTTCCAGTGCCTCTGATGAATTTCGCTGGATGGCAATTTCCTCCTGGGAACAACCCGCTAGGTCCGCCAATTGTCGACGAATAGGTTCCCTTCCATTGTCCAAAATGCGCCACATATAATAGCTAGGCGTCTCATTACTGAGCTGATTGTAACGCTCTACAGCTTCCTGCACCACTTTGGGTTGAGGCGATACGCCTCCATTGTTGAGGTTGATTATCGCAGGGCTGACGGTATAGGCTTGCCGGATTTGATACCAAAAAGTTTCATCTTGCGCCAATTGTGGGCCCGATAATTTCTCTTTCTCAGATAGCAGTCCGATTAAGTCTCGCCCTTGTGCCGTTTGATAAAAGGGAGCTAATAAGGAAGACGCGCTAAGCGCTGTCATGGATAGTAAGAACTTTCTCCTGTCAGGTTGCATAACGATAGGATTAGTAAGCTTTATGCCAAAGCGGTTTGTGTGAAGCTAAACCATTATGGCATGAACTCTAGTAATAGAATCAGCAGTCGGATAAAGTCCTGTTGCTTAGCCCAAAATTACGGAAGCCTCTTTTTTAATCGCGGATAGCGCAGTATCTAGGCCGGTATGTTCACGCTGTGCTTGATAGGCAAAGAGTGCTTGCCTAAAGTCGGAGGAAGTAAAATCTCCTTCTAGCTTGTTCCAAACCTGGTCAATGAAGTTGACATTGTCATCTCGAGCCGCCTTGATGATGGCCCAAAGTTGTTCAGAGACATAGACTTGTTGGGTAATATTGTGCTCAAACTCTTGTTGAATCGCCATGAGGAGGGCTACTCTCAAGCCTTGTGGCTGGCCCCCGTTGTCGCCCAATCGAAGTAGTAAATTGGGGACTGCAATTCTTTCGCAAAACAAGGACAGCCTTTCATAAGCTTGCAACTTCAAGGGTAAGGTCGTCTTATTTTGTTTCTCTTGGATTTCAAGTGCCTTTAATTGCAATTGTCCTCCTAAAAACTGTTTTAGCATATAACTAACCGTCAAGAATACAATCAATGCAGGTACAGTTATCTTAATTATTTCCAGTATTACAGCAAGCCACGGTGACATAGGTAGTTATTTTGGCCGTAAGATAGATACGCTTTAACAATTCCAAAAGTTTTGCTGGATAAAACCTTGTTACATTTCATTTTGTTTGTTAAATAAGCTGCTTCGGCAACGGTTGTAGGATAGCGAAAGCGACGATTAAGAAGCTGCAGCTATTGCTTTCACTTGCTGCAAGCGCACAAAAATGGCAAGCACAGTTTAAATAATAATATTTATTCTAATGTGAATTGAAGCTAAACTACAACAAAGGCCAAGGGAAAAGCTTACTTTTGAGCACGGTTCGCTGGATTTTATTGCCTTTATTACGCATCAGCTATTGCTCAATCGTTGTTTTTTTAGTTATTTTGCATGATTCAATAAAAAATCTATGAGTACCAATAATTCTAATACTCTTGCCCCTTTAGGCCTTACTAGCGGGGCAGTTCGACAACTACAGCGCATCAAGGAAGAGCAAAAAGTGCCTGACGATCATGGTTTGCGGGTAGGTGTAAAAGGCGGTGGTTGCTCTGGTTTTTCTTATATCCTCGGATTTGATAAGCCCAAAGAGAATGATGAGATGTTTGAGATTGAAGGGATTAAGGTATTCATGCAGAAGGCTCATGCCATCTATTTATTGGGCATTGAAATAGACTGGACAGAAGGACTCAACAATAGAGGATTTGCCTTTAATAACCCCAATGCAAAAGATACCTGCGGTTGCGGAGAATCTTTTTCAGCCTAAATATTTTTTCTACTTTTATCAGACAAAAGACATTTAATTCTGCCTCGCCGGAAAGTAATCGCCTTTTAATTAAATACATTTACAGTTCATCTACTCTTGCCCATAAGCATAATCGTGCCCTATTATGCTTAACCTCTTGCAGTAATTCAACTGCTAATAAACGATTGACATCCATTAAATCACTAATCAATAACAATTTATGAAAAGATCAGTACTCCTTTTATCGGCTATTCTATTTAGCCTTGTAACGCTACAGTCTCAAGCTGTCATTTGGGAGGAAGATTTTAGCGACGGTATGCGAGGTTGGACAACTAGAACCGACCAATGTGGAAAGAATTTTGGAGGAGTCCTAGGTAGCTATGGCCTTACCTCAATTACTGTCAATGGCTCAGCTGTCACCGGAATAGAGGCGGAATTAAACCTCCTGAACGCCCTAGAATATTCTGTCAATTTTGATGACGGTACTAATTACGGAACAGTTTACGCTAGGTATACACTAGCTAATGATATCATGGATAGTAACTTGGACGCAGCTGCAGTTCCATTAAGCGGCCGTTCCTCATCGTTAGATGCCAATAGCTATGTTATCACTTCTACAGCAATGGAAATAAGTCAAGCTGCATTTGACGATTGGGCGTCTACCATCACAGGTATTAATGATCCAACAGTAACCCTGGATGGTTCTGTTATAACGATGACTAGTGGAACTACTGTCATTACTTTTACCAATAAGAACGTATGTCCAGGAATGTGGCACTACTCTGCTGATGGTAATTACGGAACACCTTTCACAGGAGGAGCCGTTCTTGGGTCTGCCACAGGTGACAATGGAATTGCTTTGTTCAACGGTGTAATGCAAACTTGGTTAGAGAATGATGACAACCTGGATCCTAGCATTCCTTCTAGCGAATATCCAGAGTACACTACTTCTATCATCACACCAGATATCGATATTAGTACTGCCACTCGAGCTTTGGCTTTAGAATTCACTCAAGCGATCCTATTCTTGAATGTTTCTAGTGGTGCACCTGCAGTACCGATCAGTGAGACCTTCTCTCAGCCGGTTAGAACAGCATTTGAGGTAAGTACAGATGGAGGAGCAAATTGGTCTCCGCCGATCGAATTGAATGAGACAATTGATCCTAACCGTTGGTTTATTACTAGGGAAATCATTCCCTTACCTGCCGACTTAATCGGTGATGCAACCTCAATCAAAATCAGGTTTACATTTGGCGCTGATTTCTATTTTTGGGCGTTAGATGATATAGAAGTGGTAGAACGTTCAGCATTTGACATGCAGATCAATGAAAATTTTTATGCTGTATATCCTAACTTATTTACACCTATAAGTCAAGCGGATTCAGCCTTCTTCTTAGCCGATATTCAGAATAATGGTGGTTTGGCTGCAGAAAATGTGCAGGTGAATCTAACGATTACCAACTCAACGGGTACAGAAGTATACAATGATACTAAAGACTATGGTACAATCGTCGTAGATAGTGTAGCAGAAAATGAATTATTTGATCAGGCGCTTGACCCAGCCGTACTAGCAGCTGATGTCTATTCGGGTGCGTATGTGATCTCTCATGATAGCATGGAAGCCATTACCAATAATGATACGATTAGGTTCCAGTTTATCATGTCAGATACCGTGTTCCAAAAAGAAGCAGGCTTCATTTTCGGTGATGCGAGTGGCGTAAGACCAGCAGATGACGTCAGTTATTCTTTTGGTAATGTGTTCTATTGTCCAAATGGTGAAGGCTTTGTGGCGAAGAATATTAGCTTCGGGGTTGCTAATGCCGATGAGTTGGCTGGTCGTAGTGTAACCACTTATTTATACAAATGGGCTGATACCAATAATGATGGTGTGGCTCAAAGTAGTGAATATGGAAGTCCTCTAGCACTAAATAGCTATAGCTTTGATGGTACGGAAACTGATGAGGAACTCATTACTATTCCTTTTGATTTTGAAGGAAACGACATTCCATTGGAGGATAATACCTTCTACCTAGCCATCGTGCAATACATCAACTCTGCGGATGACCAGGATTTTGCGATATTAGTGAGTAGAGCTTATGACTATAATGCGAGTACATTTGCTTACCAAGTGGCGGAGACAGCCGCTAGGTATCCTGTTGTACTCAATGTAGGTCCTGAGCCAAGTCCAGACTACAGTACTACTGGTTTTGGCCGTGAGACCATTCCTATGGTACGAATGAGTATCGGTAGTACAGTAAATGCGCCAGAGGTATTAAGTGATGCCAATAAGGTGAAGGTCTTTCCTAACCCTACCAATAATGATATCAATCTAGAAGTAGAGCTGGTTAACACTTCCAGCAAAGTACAGATTAGCATTATTGATGGTACAGGTAGAATTATTCAGCGCAATGCTTACAATAACTTCAAAGCAGGTAAGTTCAACTACGACTTGTCTAATTTGACAGCTGGCATGTACTTTATCCGAATTCTTACAGATGAAGGACTTCGCACAGAGAAAGTTTTTCTACAACGATAAACAGTAGGAACTTCAATAGTTCTTTCTTATAGCATAAAAAATAGGCCTGGCGGAAGTTATTCCGTCAGGCCTTATTTTTTTACTTTAGATCAGAATAGATCCAACCTATTATTACATATTCTTAATGACCTCATCACCATACTCAGAGCACTTCAAAAGTGTAGCTCCGTCCATTAGGCGGTGGAAATCATAAGTTACTCGCTTGCTAGTAATCGCTCCTTCAACACCTTTCAACACCAAATCAGCCGCTTCTGTCCAACCTAAGAATCTGAACATCATTTCAGCAGAAAGGATAACAGAACTTGGATTTACTTTGTCTAGTCCAGCATATTTAGGCGCTGTACCGTGTGTAGCTTCAAAGATTGCGCAACCTGTCTCGTAATTGATATTCGCACCTGGTGCAATTCCAATACCACCTACCTGAGCAGCCAAAGCATCAGAGATATAATCACCATTCAAGTTCAAGGTAGCAATTACATCATACTCCTTAGGTCGAGTAAGGATCTGCTGTAGGAATGCATCAGCAATAACATCTTTGATCAAAATAGCGCCATTTTTCAAAGCAGCATCTTGCGCAGCATTAGCTGCTTCTTTACCTTGTTCGGCTACCAATTTGTCCCATTGTGCCCAGGTAAATACTTTATCGCCAAATTCTCGCTCAGCTAACTCATATCCCCATTCTTTGAATTTACCTTCAGTAAATTTCATGATATTTCCTTTGTGCACTAGTGTCACAGAAGATTTACCATTCTCGATGGCGTAGTTAATAGCTGATCTAACCAAACGTTCAGTACCTTCCACAGAAACTGGCTTGATACCTAGCGATACAGAATTAGGGAAACGAATTTGCGTTACACCCAACTCATCCTGCAAAAAGGTCTTCAATTTTTCAACTTCTGGCGTACCATTTAGGTATTCGATACCTGCATAGATATCTTCCGTATTCTCACGGAATATAACCATGTCGATTAACTCTGGTTGCTTCACTGGAGAAGGCACACCATCAAAATATTGAACAGGACGAACACAGGCGTATAGGTCCAATTTTTGTCTAAGTGCAACATTTAAGGAACGAATTCCTCCACCTACAGGAGTAGTCAATGGTCCTTTAATAGCAATTAAATATTTTTTGATATCATCCAGCGTGTCTTGTGGAAGCCACTCTCCTGTTTTATCAAATGCCTTCTGTCCTGCTAATACTTCATGCCAATGGATTTTCCGGGTTCCACCATAGGCTTTCTCAACAGCCGCATTAAGTACGCGTTCTGAAGCCGCCCAAATATCTGGACCAATTCCATCTCCTTCAATAAATGGAATGATTGGGTCGTTAGGCACAACTAATTTCCCGTTTTCAATCGTTACTTTTGTTCCACTCATATTTTTTTATCTATTTTAACACCTAGTTTGAAGACTAAGTTACTGGATTTAAAAAAAGCAGCACAAAGGTAATAAATATTGGCACTTAGGCCTTATTTTTCATTGAGTAATGTTAAAACAATAAGTACTCCATTTATGCCCGCTTATTTTGCAGCTATACATCGTTAAATACCGACAACTTTCCGTACGCTTTTGTTTAGTATAGCGCTACTTTTTTTGCCTTGTCTAGCTACCGAATAACCGCTTCAAAATGGGAAATTTATTATTTTATCTCGACTGAAAAGACTCTAAACGAATTCACTATGAGAAAACTAGCTTTTTTTATCGTTTTTTTGCTCGCCACTTTTCTGTTTTCCAACTGTCATTCTCAAAAGAAAGTAGGCAGTGAAAATTGTAACACCCAAGGGGAGGTGAAAGATTTTTCGATGCTAGATGGTTGTGGCCTGCTCCTTGTCACGCCAGATGGAAAAAAACTGGCTGTGGTCAACTGGGATCAATGGGAACTGTCTCTTATACACATCTCCGAGCCCACGAG
>CAJXUM010000309.1 GCA_913060855.1 uncultured Lewinella sp.
CTCTTCGTCGGCAGCGTCAGATGTGTATAAGAGACAGATACTATCGGTGAAATTCAATTTCCCAATGAAATTTAGATCTATATTATTATCTGTAATCCCAAATGTCCCATCAAATAGGTTCTTGTTCAATTGCCCCGTAATAACCGCGTTTTGATAATTGTAACCTCGGTAAATAAAGCTCTTCACATTGGCCTCGAGGTCAGCGTTGGCCGTTTCTCCGGTCAACCCGCGTCCATTACTAATAGTCGAGGTAAAATTGACAATCCCGAGCGTGGAGTCTTGGGACCAGCGTCCTAGATCAAAGTCTATCAGGCTAATATTTCCTCTATAGGTAGCGTTGGTCCGACCACCCAACAATTTCATTTGCATATCCATCTTAGCCGTACCAATATTGGACTTGAGGGTACCATCGGCCACAAAGTTGGTAAAATAGCCATCAAACCAACCTTGAAATTCTAGGTTGCCCAATTGATCAAAATTATCTGGAGGATTGAAGTTGGGAATAAGCTGCCGAAGCGTTCGCATATTAGTCGAAAGCTGGTCTAGTTTGAGATTGATTAGCTCGCCTTTCCTAGTAGTAAGGTTACGCGCATCTAATTCTCCTTTAATGATGGTTCGCCCTCCAACTCCTGCCAATTCAATACTCAAATCTCGGCCCCTCAATTTATTGATTGTTCCTTTAATTTGGCCATCAATATCCAATACCTCATTTTGATTACTACTGAAAAAGGCATTATTGTCGAGCGAAGGGGCAAAGACCATAATATCACGAAGGGCAACGGAGGATTCATTGAAGTCGATATCCATCCGGATAGAATCATTGAAGGTCGTGAAATCGTAATAGTCATTGTAGGTGAATCTCAATTGATCACCAATACTACTGTAGGGGGTTTTAAAGTACATCCCTTCGGCTTCCAATTCTACCGGAGATACACAGGCATAACTTGCTCGCCAAGTATCCAGCACGAACCCACTACTATCCTGAAAGGACATATGTGTCAGCTCTCCTTCATATTTTTCTTCTGAATAGACAAAATCAGAAATTCGCATTTCTATATCAAACACATCCATGTGTCGATAATCCAACTGCTCTATCGGCGTGGTCCGCTCCTGATTCCAGCGATAATTATGAAGAGAAAACAGCCCCTCCTCAATACTAAAGTCATCAATACTGTAGTAAAAGTAGGTGGGTTGAAAGGCTAAGGTATCGGCTTGTCGTAAAAGCATTTCATCCTGTGCAAAAACTGCGTCTATATTTGGGCCTCTAGCTAGATCATCCATTAAGATCCTGGGTTTGCTGATCCGAACTTTTCCCATTTCGATATGTGAATTTGGAAAATCTAAGACCTCAATACCAACTTCCGCTTCAGCCAAATGGATGATATGCACCTGTCCACGATCTTCATCTTCCTTTAGATAGGTGAAATCATTGATGTCTAGGTATTGTATATTTAATGGAAGGCCGCCTTCATTCTTTGCTCCCTTATTCTTCTTTTTAGGAAAAAGTTTTTCCATGGCTCTCTGCACGGAATTTTTCAAATCGCCCGTTTTCCTTCGCTGATGGAGGGATGTTGTATTGAGCTGGATAGCCTCTATCTCCAGGCCGTTGCGAATAAGCCTGATGGGGTTTAGATCGAAATCTACCACCAACTCTTCCGCAAAAAGCAGCGTATCCTGGTATACATCTTCTATATAAAAATTCCGTAGGCTAAGCTTATCGAAAAAAGAAAGGTACAGGTATTCCAACTCTACTTTACTTTCGAGTCGATCACTAATGGAGGCCGTCAAACGATTAGCTGTCCAGTTTTGAACAGCAGGAATTTGGAAGGTCAAAAATAGAGACAGGAATAGAAGGATGGACAAGAGGGTAAACCTCTTAAGCCATTTCCAGATAAAAAGCAGCGCAATCATAGCGTCCTTCCTGGGCTGTTTTTCTTCTATTTTCTTCTCCTCTTCCATTTACAATTACACCTTCGTTTGAACCTATGCTTGTAAAGGTTATTGCCTTGTGTCTCGGACAAGGTAGCCTATCTATTAAACCATTTAAACCCTGTCTTTTATCAGCTTTTCGTGTTATTTAACGCTTCTTTGACATTTCCGCGTTGACTTATGGCCGACTGTACGATTTAAATATCCTTTAATCACTCACTCCAGAGTCATTCTTTAGCGACCCGATTCTGTATAAAATCGAACGCTCTTTTTTCAGACCAATAGGGTCGATCCCCCGCAAACTGACTAAAACCCACATGCCCTCCGTATTTTGGCATTTCGAAAAAGAAGTGCTCGCTTTCTCGTGCTATTTCCGCGGGGTAACAAGCCGAACTTAAGAAGGTGTCATCCTGTGCATTTACTAATAAAACAGGTAAGTCAATAGTGCTTAGTAGCGGTAAACTGCTAGCCCTTTTATAATAATCTACACCATTCTTATATCCGTGGATAGGTCCCGTAAACCAATCATCAAAGTGATAGAATGTTTTTGGCATCCGATTGGGTAATTGGACTTGGCTGGGGAATTGTTTAGCTTTCAAACGGGCCTTTTCATTCAAAGAAGTCAAAAACCTGCGCAAATATAAATAATTATACCATCTATGGATCTCTACATTAGCAGACTGGATATCACAAGGCACCGAAAAAGCAACCGCCCCTTTGAGGATAAAGGGATAAGCCCCTTTATTTTCACCGATATACCGCAGCGTTACATTTCCACCCAAACTAAAACCGACCAGCACTAATTCATCATAATTATCCTGCGCCGCCAAGTGTTCGACTAGCCATTTCACATCAGCGGTAGCCCCCATATGATAGGACTGTAATACGCGATTGGGCTCACCACTACAACCACGGTAATTCAACCCTAATCCATCCCAACCATTTTGGTTAAAATGCTTGACCATCCCTTGCACATAAGCTCGGTCAGCTTGTCCTTCCAGTCCATGCAAAACCAGCACCAATTTCCGGCTTCCTACCTTAGACCAATCCAAATCCAGGAAGTCACCATCTTCTAATTCAAGGCGTTCTCGTACGTAGTTTACCCCTTCCACCTTCCGCACAATAGCAGGATAAATGGTATTAAAGAACGTATTTTTGAAGGCTCCTTTAGCCTGATAAGTAGAGGTTTCTATAAAAGGCATGTAGTTCGTTAAGCACTGATTGCTAAGTGAATGATTATTAGACTTTATTCTATTGCTTGTAAATTTTACCGTTTTTCATGACGAAACTGACTTTTCGCACTACCGATATATCTTCCAGTGGATTACCATCAGTGGCAATGATATCAGCTAGTTTACCCGCTTCGATGGTGCCTAATTGGTCTTCCATACCTAAAATTTTGGCCGGTGTGATTGTTGCTGATAATATCGCGTCGATAGGTCTCATCCCTCCTTTTACCATCAATTCAAATTCCTGTGCATTCTCGCCATGAGGAGAAACACCTGTATCTGTTCCAAAGGCAATGGGTACCCCTCTCTTCTGTGCTTTTTCAAAGGTATCCAAGATTTGGGCGCCGACAGTCAATGCTTTAGGAACAATGATCTTAGGGAAATAGCCTTCAATCTTGGCTTTTTCTACCACAAAATTGCCGGCGGAGATAGTAGGAACGTAATAGGTACCTTTCTCAATCATCAAATCCATGATTTCCTCGGTCATAAATGTACCATGTTCGATCGTAGTAATGCCAGCCATCACTGCTCTTTTCATTCCTTCCGCGCCATGAGCATGAGCGGCAGTATGCATACCATAGTCTTTAGCTGTCTGAACAATCGCCTCTAACTCCTCCATGGTAAACTGTGGGCCTTGGCCATCCTTAGCTACACTAAGCACACCTCCCGTAGCCGTAATCTTGATACAATCCGCTCCATTTTTGTAGCGCTGACGCACTGCTTTCCTTGCATCTTCTGGGCTATTAATTACACCTTCAGCAGGACCCGGATCTCCTCTCAAGTCCTCTCTTACCCCATTGGTAGGATCGGCATGTCCTCCGGTAGTTCCAATTCCTTTTTCTGCTGTATAAATACGAGGACCCACGACATAGCCTTGGCGAATGGCATTTCGCAAGGAAACATTAACACCAGAACCACCTAGGTCGCGAACGCCTGTAAAACCAGCCATCAAGGTACGAGTGGTGTATTGTGTGGCGCGTAAAGCAACATCGGCTTTATTCAATGTGAATCTTTCAATGTAACGAGTCGGACTAGACTCTCCTTCTATATGGACATGCATATCTGTCCAACCCGGCATAACTGTTTTATTCTTCAGATCGATGACCTTCGCTGCATTGGGTGGATTTATCCAGCCTTCTTCCACCGACTTGATCTTATTCCCCTCTACGACAATTGTGGAATTACCTTTTATCGTTTCACCAGTACAATCTAATAGTTGACCGCAGAGTATATAGGTTTCTTGTGCAGGAAGCGAGTAAGTCCCTGCGATAAAGACCATCGCTATGATAAATCGTCCTAGTAATCTCATATTAATTATTTTGGTTAAGGTAAGTTGGTTCTATCTTTTTAATCGATAATTTCAAGTTGTAGTTATCTTCGTATAACTGAGCTCGGGAAGCAGCAATGATACTATCTGACATCATCTGGTCAACGAAAATATAATAGTTTTGTAAGGAAGAAAAACAACCTTCCCAAATAGCGCCAGCATCAATTTGTCTTTCCCCTAAGGCTTTAATATCCCGAATAGCCGTCGTTAGATCCCCACTCAGGCGGTAGACCAATAGAAACTGCTCTGCATCAGATTGATAAAACCGTTCGCAATCATAATAGATTAGGTCCTTCCCATTATTTACAGAGAGAATAATTTCCCCCTCTTTTTTTGTTTCTAAATCAGCCACTGTCGTGTTTTGTTCCAATAAATCCGCCAATTCAAAATCCTCATTAAAGGGTACAATTGGCGCATCGATGATCACTACCTCCGATTCTTTGATGAGATTTTTCTGTTTCTCCTTTAATTCTTCCTGATGGAGCCATTCATCCACGTAAATGACGGGCCGTTTGGTCCATTCTAGGTACAACATCCCAGCAATTACACAGATAGAGATGGCGGCTAAGGTCTGCTGATGGTAGTAATGTCTTTTGAAACGCTGGGTTTCTCCGAGACGAGGTTGGATCCAGTTTTTAAGGTTGCCATTAAAAGCACTCAACCATTTCGTATAACCGCTATTTCGGAAAGTTGTTCTGAGGTCATCTAATCCTACAAAATTAACTACCTTCCGGTCCTTTTTTATCACTTTTTGTCGAGCGGGAGAGGCCAATAGGCGCGCACTACGATCAGGGTGAATGATCATCAGTCCAAATCCATTATTGACACACTGGGCTCGAAGCTCATCCTTGTATTTGCCTTCGTCTGGCCCAAAGACATCTTGTCCAATGGCTATCCATTGCTCATCTGCATGATAACGTTTGAATTGCTCAATAGCATAAATATAATGGTATCGAAACTGACGCCTAAAGAAAAGTTGATAGAACAAAAAACTCCCAATCAGGCAGGCCAACATGGAAAAAACACGCCAGTAAACACCATCGGTATGTAGCGCATAAGTCCCATCAAAATGCGTCCAGACTACCATGATAGTCGTACATATAATACTAAAAGTTACAGCATCCCAGACTAAGAGTGTACGCTGAATTCTGTAAAAAACTTCGTCTTTGGTTTCGCGTGCGGTAGCTTCTACTGTTGCGGTAAAAAAGCCATCTTCTTCTTTGGGAAAACGCAGCACTCCATCCGCTACGATTCCACCTTCTCCACGCATATCCAACTGTACCTTCGTCTCTCCAGACCGAGGCCGATACTTATAGTGCGTTTTTAGGAAGCCTACCGCTACGTGCTTAATATCCTCCTCGCTCAAAAACTTTAATGGCTTTCCAGCTGACTCCATAGTTTGATTACTTCATTTGCCGCTTTCACATCATGCGTTCTCAAGATCTTACTGCCTTGCTGCAAAGCTACCATATGTAAGGCAGAAGTCCCATTTAGGGCTTCTGTAGCCTCAATATCCAGCAATTTATAAATCATAGATTTTCGAGATAATCCGGCCATGATAGGTAGGCCTAGGATTTGAAACACATGGAGCGACTGCAACAATCTGTAATTATCTTCCATCGTTTTCCCAAATCCAAAGCCGGGATCAATAATAATATCTTTTATACCAAGCCTACGCAATTTTCCTACTTCAAGGGTTAAGAAGTCTATTACCTCCTCCAAGATATTGTCATAGGTTGGAGCAATTTGCATATTTGCTGGCTTCCCTTGCATATGCATCAAGACATAAGGCACTCCCAATTTGGCTACTGTAGCATATAGGTTAGCATCCATTTTTCCGGCCGAAATATCATTGATCATGCCGGCTCCTTCCAGCACAGAAACCCGCGCTACCTCGGCATGGACCGTATCAACGGAAATAATGGCGTTCGGAAAATTATGCTTGATTGCTTTAAGGACGGGTACTACTCTCACTAATTCCTCCTCTACAGTGATCAATTGGGCGCCGGGCCTAGAGGACATACCTCCGATATCCAAAATAGCAGCACCTGCATTTAATTGTAGTTCTGCCATCTGAAGGGCTCCTTCGACACCACTGACTCGACTGCCTTCATAAAAGGAGTCTGGGGTCACATTGATGATCCCCATTACAATAGGTTGCTCCAGGCTTAGCAGCCGCCCATTACAGTTAAGTGTAATATGTTTGTTTATCATTCTGACTATAATGTCACTTACTAACGGTAAATTTAGGTAAGGCAAAGGATAATGACAAACTTTTCCTACTTCTCGCTGTAATGAATGGAATTTGGTCCCTTAGAAAGTCGGAAATTAACGGTCTGTGCATCTAAATTGGCAGGCATAAGCGTTCATATATGAGAACAATTTTGTATTTATTTGTGATTAACTAGCGCTAAAACTTGATTTATTTAGTTCTTAGGCCAATATTGAGGCGCAAATGAATTGAAAATGGGTTTGAGATTCATCTTTTGGCGGGCAAATATTGCTTTTGGGCTAAAAATGAAATTTGAACAATATGCAAAATCACTTCCAGTCCTGTCTCTTATACACATCTCCGAGCCCACGAGACCGAGGCT
>CAJXUM010000310.1 GCA_913060855.1 uncultured Lewinella sp.
GAATTAAAGACTTATAAAATAGTTTACCCCGAGCTGGTAGCGAACAACGGTGCGCGGAGGCGACGTGCCACCATTTTCTTTACAAGTTAGACCTTTCTAATCTAATTCGCCACTCTCTTATTCAGTTCAACTTCTATATCCAATCTGACAGTGGCATGATCGCTCTCCGCTGTGTTGTGTGTAGTTTTCTTTGTAATTAGGAGCTCTATCAACAAAAGTGGATTTATCTATTTGGTTACTATTTGATATTTCCTTCCAATTAATTCACATTTTTTAGTCACATTCCAAAATGCAAACCCAGGGCTTCCTGTCGGAATCTTCCAATATTTTATTTCTCCATTTCTTTTTCTTATTCCGAATTTTGAAATTTCTCCATCATGCTTTATCGAAGTAATTTCACCACTTGAGGTTCTATTTGCTATGAGTGATTCAAATCCAGTATGCCATTCAAAATCCTTATAATCAATCGTTTCTACTCTTGAATTTTCTATTTGTATAAATCTTTCCGTCGAGTTGATAATGTAATTTGATCCCTCTATATGCAGAACTAATACTGGCAATTCAGAATTCCTTAATTTCACTTTTCCTTCTATTTCTGCTTTTAAGCTATCACTCAACAAGTGATACAATGTGAATTTTTCTTCTCCATTGAATTCTTCTTTTGGCTTTACATGATATTTGAAAAACCAAAATTCAATTTGCTCTTTAATTTTTTCTGGAGACTTTATCATCACTAGATTTGTTCTGTTTAGTATTGCTTGTAGCTTCTATTTCAAGATTGAAGTGATCAACCTTTTCACCTTCACCAAAGGTAGATTCGTAAAATTTAACTGCTTGTTCATCCTCTGAGTGTGCTTCAACGAAAATTGATTCAATTCCATTTCTCATTGAATACTCCCTTAAGTAGGCAATTAATTCTTTTCCTATTCCTTGGTTATGAAATTCCTTTTTAACCGCTATATCGTAAATATATAATTCACTCCTATCAGTATAATATCGCTCTAGTTCATATGCAGTCAGTCCTCCAATAATTTTATCGTCTTTGATCACTGCAACTGCATGAAAATCAGATTTTTTCAATAGTTTCTTTAATTGTCTTTTGGAAGCGACCTTATTTGATTCTTCGAAAACCTCATTCAATAGTTCTACAAGTTCTATGAATCGCTCAATATCATTTCCTTGAATTCTCAAAATTCTGAAGCTACTTTTCATCTTAGTATTCAATTACACACAACGGTAGGCTATGCGGCGTGCCGCCGATTAGGCGGCATGATCGACATAGCCAGAGTTGTGCATGGTGAAATTACTTTTTTTTTATATTAAATTATCGATTCAAATATTAAATACTTCTCTAATTGTGCTTGGAGGGGGAGCCAGGAGTTTAGCGGGCCCTAACTCGAATGTCCTATTTTTTTTGCATTGATATAGTGGGCTGATAAAAAATAGGAAGAGCAACGAACTAATGATAATGGAATATCGAGCGACCTCTGCGAGCGATTAGTCCCAAGCTAATGCACTTTTGATTAAAGGGCCACTCTGCGTGGGGAGAAGCAAATTCATCATGCACAACAATTGCATATCCACAATCCACTATTGCGGATATACAGGTTTTACTTTGATTTGATCCAAAGGACTTACGATTCCACTCAATCTATTCTGAGCCACATGGGTATAAATCACCGTCGTATCTATATGGCTACGTCCCAGTAATTCTTGAATGTATCGGATGTCAACACCCGCCTCAAGCATGTACGCCGCAGCTCGAAATAGGTGCTGCACACTACTCGCACTGTCTTGACCACCCGTCTGCCCCTCGAACAACCAGTATTTCGGGTCGTAAGCGTTTATATATTGAAGCTGTTTAAGAATGTAATCATTCTTAAACAGCTTCATTAATTCAAATTAGTGCTAAATTGTTTAGACAGCAAGGTGTAGCGATCTTTTTTATTCTTACCCCCCTTAATAAATATCTTCTGCTGATCTTCCATCACATCAGATACCCGTAATCTCAATATTTCACCCCATTAAAAACTATGCCTGGATGGAATTCTCAAACCAGGAAGTATTGCTGGTCAGGAAACAAGAAGCGTAATTCTCCGCTTAGCGTTTAACAAATGCCACAAAACTCAGCCCGAAATTGCGGGATTTGTGCGTAAGGTTTTGCCATTCACTCTGCGAATTACTCCGATAGTAGGTAGGGTATTCTTTCCCGATAGCTTTGAAATTGGCCAGTAGTCCACATGAATTATTTTCCACCCTCTTGTAATTCTCGATCGTTACTAAAAAGTCGCCTTCAAAAGATAGAGTAAGCGGGGATAAATCTATCACTGGGGATAGAATAGATTTTAAGTCCGTTAAATGCAGATAAATGGGTTGTTGGAGAACATTCACAAATTGATCATTTTGGTAGGCATACAGATTCACTCTTAGATCAAGTGTATCAATAGAATAGTCAGAAAAGTTGAACTGAACGCTATCGAGGTAGACGGGCTGGTCATTTTTAAATAAAGTTCCTATTTCATGTCGGTATCCTTCCTGCGGGAAAGGTACATTGGAGATCACGTTTTTATAAAAGGGTATCGGATAGCATTTCTTTTTGGGTACACCCATTACGCGAGGTATCAACCTTTTTGAAGTCACCAGGACCTCTTTCATTTTAACGGCCTGTTCCTTCAACAATATCGGACTAATCAAACCTTGACTTCTCATAGACTGTAGAACGACTTGATAAGGCTCATAACCCACAAATGAGAATCTCAGTACGTCCTCATCGAGTGCATCAGAGACATTTAGACTGAATTTTCCATTTTCATCGGAGACCGTTCCAATGTTCTTTCCCACCACACCAATATTGACGAATGCAATGGGTTTTCCTGATTTAAAATCCAATATTTCACCCACTATCTCTTGCGCATTACAATGCGAGGATAGGAGCAAACTCGAATGAATCACGAATAATAGTAAAAAGGTTTTCATAGATTTTTTTTGATCGTGTGCTGTGGCTTTGCGTGACTAAGCAAAATGAAGACTAGCAAATATAGAAGGGAAGTATGTAGAGACACCTTTTGTGAGGCCGCCAATTTACCGCCAATTACCCGCCAATCGTATAGCCGTTCATCTATTCAAAATGATCATAGAAGTTGTTTTAGTAAGTGCTTAGTGCGATCTTTTCTATTTTTACAAACCCAACTCAATTTTATTATGGCACCCATACCCACTTCTAGCGTTCCCATCATAGATATTTCTGCCTTGGTCCAACAGCTTCCTGACCAAGAGCAAGCCGTAGCTGAGGCCATTGGCCAAGCCTGTCGCACGCATGGTTTTTTTTATATCATAGGGCATGGTATCAGTGAAGAATTGCAGAACCAATTGGAGCAGCAGAGTCAATTGTTTTTCGCGCAAGACTTAGCCACCAAAAACCAAATCAGGATGGCTTTAGCCGGCAAGGCATGGCGAGGGTTCTTCCCTGTTGGCGATGAACTCACCTCCGGCAAGCCCGATATGAAGGAAGGGCTCTATTTCGGTATTGAATTGGGGCCCGATGATCCTCGTGTGAAAGCGGAGCTCCCTTTACATGGCGCCAATCTTTTCCCGGCGAATATGCCCGAATTTCGACAGACGGTACTCAATTACATGGCTGCGATGACCACCCTCGGACATACCCTGATGCGAGGTATTGCTTTAAGCCTGGGTTTAGAAGCCAGCTTCTTTGCCAATCACTATACTGGTGATCCCTTGACGCTATTTCGGATTTTCAACTACCCCTATCATCCGCAGCAAGAACAGCAGGAACAATTGTGGGGCGTAGGCGAACATACCGACTATGGCGTACTCACCATCCTCAAGCAAGATGACGCAGGTGGTTTGCAGGTGAAATCTCAATCCAATTGGATCGAAGCACCACCTGTTCCGCATTCTTTTGTCTGCAATATCGGCGATATGTTGGATCGACTCACCAGAGGATTTTACCGCTCAACGCCTCATCGCGTGCTCAATACCTCCCAAAGAGATCGCTTGTCATTTCCCTTCTTTTTTGACCCCAACTTCGAGGCCGCCATCGAGCCCATTGACCTCAGTCACGTCCAATTGCCCGACGACGACCAGGCCGAACGCTGGGATGGAACCAGTGTTCACCGCTTCGAGGGTACTTATGGGGACTATGTCTTAGGCAAGGTTTCGAAGGTATTTCCCGATCTGCAAAAAGATGTATTGTAGTGCTCATTTGAGACCCTACTACTGGACAAAGGGGAAGCCAGCGCCCCATCTAGCCTACCGCTAAGCAGGAACGACAGCCGAGAAATAGGCTAGACACGAGGCTCGGCAGTCTGTCCTCTGTCCTCTGTCCTCTAAGTATCTAGCCATATCATTTGAGACCTTTCAGCTATGATTTGAGACTAAGTCACGGTTTTTGAGGCGCATTCGTCCCGTTTGTTACGGATTTTTGAGGTATCAAAATTCAAAACAAACAGGATGAAAATAATCACTAGTTTTCTTTTTTGTCTTTTATTAGTGAGCGGTACAACCCAGTCTTATACGCTCACCTTTCAAGTAGATATGTCAGGCCATACCGGCTTCCAAGCGGTAGGTGTGCGAGGAAATATCGCCCCCCTATCCTGGGACAAGGACTACCCGCTTTCGGATTCGAATGGCGATGGTATTTATGAAGCAACGATCGACTTTAAGACCAACAAAAAGTATGTACAATACAAATTCCAAACCGATACTCAATCAGAATTAGAAGGTAGTGACAATCGGATAAGCTGGTTTTCGAGTACTACCCAAGCCTCCCCCCAGCGCTTCAATGAATTTGACTATTACAGTCCGGAAAAGCTAGCTACCTTCACTTACACGCCAGCACAAATTGAAGAGGATGTGGCAGTACTTCGTAAAACACTCCAGTACATTCATCCCAATCTGTATAAATATAGAGACAGCCTGCAGCTGGAAAAGGACTTTCAAACACTCCAGGCCCAAATGCTCGCCGCTCCCGATTTAGTGAATGCTTATAAAGCTATTTCACAATTCGCGACCCTGATCAAATGCAGCCATACCTTTACCAATCCCTGGAATCAGGTGACCCAAATCAAAAAGGCTATTTTCTACCAACCTGATAAGCTCCCCTTTTCTTTCCAGCGGATCGGCAAACGCTTATTCATCGATAAAAATGCGTCCCTAGATACTAGCCTACATAAAGGATTGGAGATTTTGAGCATTAATGCCATTTCGACCGAAGAGGTGCTGACGCGCCTCACCAACTACATTACCTCAGATGGTGATAATTATGAAAAACGACTCCAACGTTTGTCGCTGAGTGGGCTTGAGAAATTCGAACTATTTGACATTTTTTATCCCCTCGAATTTGGCAGTTCATCCGTTTTTCAATTGACATTGAAAGACCATACAACCGGAAGCATTTTCGAAACCCAAGTCGACGCCTTGTCCAAAACAGCTCGAACAGCCATTCTACAAGAACGCTATGACAATTTGAGCACTAGTTTTGAAGAAGGATGGCAATTTAAAATCCTCAATGAACAAACCGCCTATCTCAAAATGCAATCTTTCGCCATCTATAATAACACCTTTGATTGGAAAGGCTTTTTAACTAATGTCTTTGAGACCTTAACCGACAAAAAGATCCAACACCTGATTATAGACATCCGAGACAATGAAGGCGGAAACGATGATATTGTACAATATCTGCTAGAACGAATACTTCAGCAAGCCATCACTATGGAAACCCCGGCCCCATATACTGTCTATCGCCAAATCCCCGAAGATTTGCGTCCCCATATCAGTACTTGGGAGAAGAGACCCTATGATTGGGGCAACAAAATCGAAGCTAGCGACAAGGGCCGATTTGTGCTCAAGAAACAATATGCCAAACGGCAAGTAAAGTACACCCCAAAATCCAATGGCTTTAAAGGCAAGTCCTATCTGCTTACCAATGCGGAAAATAGTTCAGCCACCCACATCATGGCCACCTACGTTAAAAAGTACCAGCTGGCCACCATTGTAGGGCAGGAAACAGGCGGGAATCAAAAAGGCTTGAATGGTAGCTTTTACTTTTTCCACAAACTGCCAAATACCCGAGTAGAAATAGATATCCCGATTTTCGGAATCAACATTTTACCAGATACGCCCGATACCCCCAATAGTGGGATTGTCCCCGATGTGCTGGTTGAGAAAAACCTCTCAGATCTCATTTATGGAATAGATACAGAAATGAATGTAGTACTTGATTTGATTAAAAGTTATCAAAAATAAGACGGCAGCTTAGTACACTCCAATTATTAACCCACTACCAAAAATTAGCAGCATGAAAAATAACCTCCTTTGCTTTCTACTTTTATTATCGACGAGCCTCAATGCTCAAATTAAAGGGAATGGTAACATCATCAGTCGGACGTTCCCCTTGGAAACCCTCCATACCTTGGAAATCAACCTCAGTGCTCGTGTGATCATAGATCTACAAGGAGAAAGTGAGATCACCATCATCACAGATGAAAATATCATCGAGCATATCGGACACCAGGTCGTCGATGGCTACATGGACCTAACACAGAAAGAATGGATTGAGTCCTCTGGGAGGCATCGGATCATGATCGGCGCACCAGCCCTCAAAAAATTAATCAACGACGCCCATAGTACGACCAGCCTCAACAACATGAAGGTACCTACCTTCCAACTTTTCGCACAAATCGGCAGCATAGACCTAAAGGGTGAAGTAGAACATCTGACGATTCGCAATAAAACGGCAAAGGTAGAAGCCATAGACTTTAGCGCACAGAATGCTGATATATCTATTAGCAGTTGGGGTTCAGTCTTCATCAATGTAATGGATACGCTAAACACTTCTATCGATGAAAAAGGAAAGCTAAAATTGCTCGGTCACCCCAGACAATTGCAAGGAGATGCTGCGCTCATTTTAGCCGAATCCAAGCAGCCCGATAGGCAGGAAGTCAAGTTTATCAATTTCAATATCAAAAATAATTCCTGGCTTCGGAAAAGCTTTGTCGTCGTAGGCCCTGTCTCTTATACACATCTCCGAGCCCACGAGACCGAGGCTGATCTCG
>CAJXUM010000311.1 GCA_913060855.1 uncultured Lewinella sp.
CCACCGAGATCTACACTATCCTCTTCGTCGGCAGCGTCAGATGTGTATAAGAGACTGATTTTGACTTATTTGGCCTAAAACAAGTCTATGAAAACCTTATCGGCCGTGAACCTAAGGAGCTAGCTTTCACCACCAATTACTTCTATGGCTTCGTTCGTCACCCTATTATGTTGGGCTTTCTAATTATGTTGTGGGCCGTACCTAAAATGACGCTTGGGCATCTATTTTTCTCTGTTGGTAGCACCGCTTATATCTTTATCGCTGTTAAATACCTGGAGGAAAAAGACTTGCAGAAGCTCATTGGGGAAAAGTATACAGACTACAAGAAAAGGGTCCCGATGTTGATCCCTTTTATTGGATGGAAATAACTTAGCAAGGCTTCAGAAGTTTCCTCAGTCATATCCAGGAAAACTTCTGAAGTCTAAGCCCCAGTTACCAATGAAGAAAGACCTATGCTGAAACCGATCCCTTTATTTCAACTGCACCAATTTGCTTATCAAATCCATAGATCACCACCCCTTCATTCTTTCCACGTAAGAGTACCGTCCCTACTTTATCGAATTCTTTTCGCCTGCCTAAGCGGATCGCTGATACTAGTGATTCCGAGACTAAGAGATCATACCCCTCCTCATTGCATTTAGCTTGAATCCTCGCGGCAGTATTCAAAACATCTCCGTGATAAACATGCGCTCGCTGTAAAGTGCCCACCTCGGTCGTGATAACCAAGCCATCGTGCACGCCTGCCTTAAACTCAGGTATCGCCCCATAAGTTTCCATATAGATGGGAGCCATCTTCTCCATAGTTGCACACATACTTTCATAACAGCTCAGCCAATACGAATCCTTTGCTGCCTGACCTTCCGGCCAGACAATGATCACCTCATCCCCTACATATTGGTATATCTCGCCTTTGGCCTCGTAAATAGCGCCTGATATATCATTGAAGAAGTCGCGCAGAAATGCGCTAAATTTCTCATGCCCCAATTTTTCGGCGATAGTAGTAGAACTCCGTATATCGACAAACATAAAAACGGCGTATAGCTCGCGGGGTTGCCGATATTTGCCTAGCATCATGCGACGGAAATTCCGGGTGCCAATCAGCAAAATAACCTGAACGAAGAATGTAATAAAGAAAACGAAGATCGTGGAGAATACAAGATCTCTGAGGAATAAGGGACCCATCAAGTAATCGGCTAGGCACTCGCCATATAAGCACTCACCCAGGGCTGCAGGCTCAATCGAGAGAACAAGAGACAATGAGATGGCAACAAAGACCGCATATAGAATGGTCCGTATAAGCAGCGTTTGACTAAAAGACCGTTGATAAATCCACCGCTGCAGGAAGGTCTGTTCAGCAATTCCACTGACGAGGCCAAGGAGCAATCCAATCGTACCCGCTTCTGCATATTCAACAAAAGTATGGGGGTAAAAAAGTGAATTATAAAGTAAGCCGAACAAAATGCCGGCGATAGCGAAAGGGACAAGACCTTCTAGCGTCAGCTTAGTTTGAATACGAAGTTCGCGCTTTGTTAGATTTTTTTTCATAGGTAGGGTGGTCAATAAATGGATTAATACTCATTCCTTATAAAGTTAATATAATCGGGTGGCATGTCGTACGACTGGCGCATTCAACTTGCTACGAACTGGTTTGCCAAAAGAGGCCTCGTTGAAGAAGCCTCTTTTGGTTCGCCTAGTGTTTTCAAGAGAATCGGGCCTATTTCTTTTTTGATGACGCTTCAGTAGTCTTGGTCTGGTTTACACCTTTGAAGGGTTTGAATTTCAATTTTTGCCCACCAAGTGCTGCTTCATACATCAAGCCTGCCTTTGTAATAGTGAAAACGGCTACTCCATCGTGGTAGGCTAAATTCGTAGCAGCGCCCGTCTTAACGGCTATAGCGGAGGCTCCTGCGGCAAATTCAAACTTATTTGTCTTGAATCGCTGCAAATCAGCTGCTGTTTCGAAAAAGATGATCTGTCTGTACGCTTGTCCCCCAAACTGCAAACCCACCGTAACCTGGTTTAACTTGGCTTTACCAATGGCGTTTCCTTGTTCAAAGACTATTCCAGATCCACGTGCTACGCCAATTCCTGAGGCTCCTTTGCCAATGGATGGAAATACAGCATACCCATAGGCTTCACCAAAATAAGTTTCAAACTTAGCGTTCTTGGTCTTAAAGGCAGTAACGGCCTCTTCCGCCTTTTCTAGGGCTTTAGGATTGTACTGAGCAGTGAGGAAAAAAGGAGTGATGGCAAAGAATAAACAAATGATTAATCGGGTTTTCATAATAGATGATATTAGCGTGATTGATGAATAAATTTCTTGACTTAAGTACAGGTAACTTTCTTTCGTCTGATTGACGATGATCAGCTGTTTATTTTCTATGGAGAATTCTGATTGAGCTTACTCGGTCGTTCCAGAAGTCATGGTTGCCCCAAAAATTCTGCTGTCGTTCGATGGACCATTTACCTTGCAAGGTGATCGAGCGTCCCTGGTAATCGGCATGTTCATAAAGGATCACTACATAGTCAGATGGTATATAAATCGAGCTAATTCGATCGTTCCAATACTCACCGGTATAACGTACGGACCAATCCTCAAAGATGGTTTGTGAGTCGCCTGAAAATCGCTTATCCTCGTACAAGGTTACCCCAGCATTTCCACGATGACCATTCCCACGCCCTTGCCTGTGTCGAGGGCCCCTTGGGATTCGCGGACGCTCCTGACGGTAGGAAGGGACTACACGGATGGAAGAGATCCGATTCGACCATCTGGGATTATTCCTAACGCTCCAATCTCCGAATATGGTCAAGGTCTTTCCTCTGAAATCGGCATGTTCGTATAACCTAACTTCCCAACCCCGTGGTACTTCAATGGAAGCAATTTCATCATTCCAATAACTCCGGTGTGAGTTTGCCGACCAGTCGCTGTGCAATGCCCGTCTTTCTCCACGAAAATTCGCTTCGGAATAGATAATTACCGGTGGAGCACATATCTCACCATTATCAAAATAGGTCTCTGATTCTGTGAATATGCCTATAAGGTCTCTGAATTTCTTATGCTCTTTAGTACTGTTTTGAGCGATAAGGAAGAAAGGTGAACACCCAAGAATTAAACAAACAATTAATTTCGTTTTCATGATAAATGATTTTTTTGAATAGATTGTCATTCGGCATATCCGAATAATTACGATTCAAAGATGGGGCAGTGAGCCACAGGATGAGCCTCGCCTTACAAGCAAGCACTTTCTTGTAGTGTCACCTTACAGGCAAGCACTCCTAACGATCTATTTATCAGTGATTAATAAAAAAATGGAAAGAATTAATTTTCTTTGGACTTTATAAACTCGGAAGGTGTTTTTCCTGTAGACTTCTTAAAAAACTTGTTGAAAGAGGACTTAGAACTGAAGCCGCAGTCGATGGCAAGAGCCAAAACGGTAAGATGTTTGGACTGGGGTTGTTGAACCAATGATTTAAATTCTTCTATTCGCGCCGTATTGATGAAGTCGTAAAAATTCCTTTGGAAGCGCTCGTTGACCACTTGGGACAAATAATTAGGATGGGTACCCAAATGCTCGGCAAGCGCTTTCAATGTCAGTTTGTGATCCAAGAAGGGCTTTTCTTCTTTCATTACCTTTTCCAATCGGGCCTGAAGTTCGTCCGCCTGCGCACTTTTCAGCCCTGACTTCCGATATTGCACAAAATCGGAGGCCTCCTTCTTAGTGCTTTCAGGCTGCCCATGAGCATCTACAGGAATTTGCCCGGAGAAGATCCAAGTCTGTTTAACTCCAAAATATCCGACCATCAAAATGAAAAGAGATAGGCTGGTAAAAATAAGTTGATCTACTTCATATTTAATGTTTAAGCCCGTTAGATCATCCAAGCTGTGGCCAACCGTCACAATACTCCAAATGACAATCATACCAATGATCAGGTTTCTCAACCAGCTGAGGTTAATTTGATCGGTATAGGAAAAATTCGCTGTCAGGTTTTTACGGTGTCTCCGCAATAACAGGAGTGAGAGTATGATATAGGTGATCCCAGAAACCATGTAACTATATAGTGTAACGGTCATTAAGACCGACCGTTGTTGCTGCATCTCTAGTGTATATTGAAGCTTTTCGTTTCCCGGCAAGAAAAAATAAGGAAGCATCCTTATAATCAATAAAACGGCTGGCAGGAAATGGAGGTAATCCAAGCGGTTCATCTTAGTTTTACCGTTGGTCAGCACCTTGGTATACAGGTACAGGAATGGGCCTGATAATAAGGGAAATGGAGTGGATAAACCTAAAAGGAAATGATACGTTTGATCTATCCCTTCGTTCTCAATAAAATGAAGTATTAAATGAGTGCCAAGCACAAATATCCAAACCGTAAGAACCTTATCGGCTAGACTCTTTTCCTTTTTGCTAATCAAGATAAATTCCAAGAAAAAGGCAAGAGATACTCCAACAATAAAAATCATAGCCTAAGTTAAATAAGTTCCTAATTTTTCTGGTTTGACGCTATCTTTTCTTTAAGAGACCCTATGATAGCCTCTCTTAAAGAAATATTTATTTTCCGCTATTCTACGGTCTGCACAAACCTCAATATAAGCATAAAGCACAGCGATACATTAGTGCTGTTTGCAAAAGATACTGCTTAATATTCATTTATTTTTGGTTGGTAGGGAATAGAAGATGTTGGGCAGAACCCAAAATTCCTATACGCTCGATCAAAGCCTCTTCCACGTTCAAAGCCCTTTCACCTATCTAGCCATGCCTTAAAGTCTTTAGTTTTCTCCGTACTAATGACCAAGTCGATACTTTGCAGGGGATTCAATTCTAATTTCAAACGCCCTTTAAACCAGGGGTGAATTTTATGAATGGCATCAATATTGATGATGAATTGTCTGTTTGCTCTGGTAAATTGCTGTGGATCAAGCACACCCTCCAATTCGTCAAGGGTTTGTTTGAGGGGATAGCGTCGTTTTTCTTTGGTTACCAGTAAGGTCATGCGATCTTCAAATAGAAAATAAGCGACGTCGGTCACCGAGATGGTTTTGATGAGGTTTCCCACCTTTACCAGAAATCGCGTTTTATAAGCCTGCTGTTGACTTTGAATGAGGCTAGCCAAGGCATGCATTTCTTTGGCAAAACTATCGCTAGATGGGCGAGCGAATAGCTCCTTGAACTTGTCTAATGCCGCCTGTAAATCTTCAAGTTTGATGGGCTTCAGTAGATAATCTACACTTTTGGTTTTGAAGGCTTGAATGGCATATTGGTCGTAGGCCGTGGTAAAAATGATGGGACATTGAACATCCACCTGTTCAAAAATTTCAAAGCTAAATCCATCGGCCAAATGAATATCTAAGAAAAGTAAGTCTGGTGAGGGGTTTTGCGAGAGCCATTCAACCGAATCCTCTACCGAATCAAGTTGGTCGAGTATTTCAATACGGGCATCATATTCATGAATTAGTTGGATGAGCTTATGGGCTGCGAACTGTTCATCTTCTATAATTAATACTTTCATGATGTGAACGTTTAAATTCCTTCCAGGTTAATTGTTGGTATTTTGACTTCAAAGAAGAATTCATTTTCAGAGATGGCTATGCATTCATTCGATAAATATTGATACCTGTTTTGAATGTTTTTCAGTCCGACACCTGTTGACTTTACCGCCTTTTTCTTTTGTAAGTTATTGCGAACGACCAAGTAGTCATCCTGACTGAAAATTTCTACTTTCAGGGGCTTTTTCCGGGAGGCAATGTTGTGTTTTACGGCATTTTCCACCAGCAATTGCAAACTCATCGGGGGGATCCCCTTCAGTAAATCACTTGGCGGAATATTGAGTTGAAAGGCGACTCGCTCTCCGTGCCGCTTCTTAAGCAATTGAGTATAAGCTTGTATAAATTCCATTTCCGTCTTGATGGGTACGACTTCATCATCTTTGTGTTGTAGCACATATCGATATACCGAGGAGAGGTCATACAGAAACTCCTTGGACAAATCTTTGTCATGATCAATCAAACTAGAAAGGGTGTTGAGACTATTGAATAAAAAGTGAGGATTGACCTGATTTTTCAGGCTTTCGAATTTGGCCAGTATTATCTCCTTTTTAAAGCGTTCCGCTTCAACTGCTGAATTTTTCCATTGCTTGAAGAAGAAAACGCCTTCTGTGATAGCTACCAATACAAAATTCATGATCATGGCAACAATGAGGTAGTTAAAAATAGCCCCTTGAAGATCTGCTTTGGGAGCAATCGGTAACATAACAATAGTCAGCAAAACGATAAGGGAACAAGCCGTAAGGGTGGTCAAAACGATTTCTAAGAAAAGTCGCTTAGCAATACCCGCTCGCCAAGGATGTTTTTTTTGCAACCACATCAAAATGCTAACTACTCCGCAGGAAATGATGACGGTAGTAAGAACGGAAATCAGGACATTTAAGGAAAAAGCGCCCCAATTGCTTAGCAGTTTTCCTTGATACCAATCTATTGCTCTAAAGACCAGTGGTGGTATCATTCCAGCAATAGCAAAGAGAATCAGCAATGGGCGGTTCAGTTTCATCCAAAACGAGATGATGGTCTGTAGCTTAATTTCGGTGTTTTTTTTCATTTATAAAAATCAGAAGGCGATGGAGCCTGTTTTGCTGTTACTTGGCGCGACTTATTCATTACTCACCGCATTTCGATTGAGCCGATCAGAATAATAGATTTCATCCTAAGCAGTCAACTTCTCCTTAATTTCTGTCAACCGAATGTAGGTTTGATACCTCAAAATGAAACCTTCAAAGATTAACCGGGTCAACAAGGGGCCAAAAATCAAGGCCATGATCCAAGCCCAATTGCCATGCGTGAGAAGCCACCAGGCGCCATAAAGGCTGCCAGCAATTCCAGCCCAAAACAGCAACTGCAAAGCGACTGGCATGATGAATTTTTTGAAGAGCAAATAATCTGTTAAATTTTTCATCTTATTCTATTTTGAGCTATTCGGATATTTGAAACCTAGGGCATAAATACGGGGTCCTTGACACCTATTTCAAGGCAATCTCTATTACCTGTCTCTTATACACATCTGACGCTGCCGA
>CAJXUM010000312.1 GCA_913060855.1 uncultured Lewinella sp.
GAGATCAGCCTCGGTCTCGTGGGCTCGGAGATGTGTATAAGAGACAGGTGTTGTTTAGTGTTACAATATATCGAAAAAGCCAGCAGAAAATCAAGGGCTAGTCCAAACGACCAATTACCCTAAATTCGGTCCTGCGGTTCATCTGGTATTCCTCTTCTTCGCATTCCTTACCATCCACACAGTCATTTACCGGCTTCTCCTCTCCATACCCCTTAGCGATCAGGCGTCGCTTCGACACCCCCTCCCCTACCAAAAAACTAACAATATTAGTCGCCCTACGTTGGGATAGATTTTGATTGAAACTCGCTCCTCCTCTAGCATCTGTATGCGAACCGATTTCTACAATCAATTCTGGGTTTTCCTGCAGCAAAGCCAGCAAACGGAATAGTTCTGAAACCGATTCCTTTTTCACACTGGTGCGACCAACATTATAATAAATGTTCAAGAGATAAGAAATGTTATCCCCTTTAACACTACCCGCACTCACCTTAAAGGGAACTTTTATGGTGTCTTGCGGATTACTGGCTAGGCTCCTAGATGTCACTTCTTCCTCACTCACACGCACATAAGGTTGCAAAGAGATATTCCTAACCTCTCCCTTATTTACATCGCAGAAGACCTTTTCCGACTTATGCAGAAAATAGTTATCCGCTTGAACGGTCAATCTACTGCAACAAATGGAAGGAGCTGAAATACGAATCCATCCTGATTCATCAGTATATCCCTCAAAACTAAAGTCGCAATCGCCATTCTCAACCTTGATATGTGCTCCATTCACACCGGCACCGCTCAGGTTATCTACCACTTCTAAGTCGAAATACATGGCATCAGGGGTCGTTTTTTTCGCAATGACTGGCACCTTTCGCAAGCCGATTGTGATCTCTTGCACCATGCTACCGGCTTCCTTCCTGGCACAATCTTGCCATTCTTTTTCCTCATATCCTATGGCCGCAAAAGCAAGATTAAAACAGTCCCCTACGGGTATATCTAATTGAAACAATCCAGCGGTATCTGCCACCAAAAATTGTTCCTTTCCTTTCACTTTTGCGGTGACCATTTCAAGGGGAGATTGTTCTACTCCATCTACGACCTTGAAACGGTAAGCATGCATGGCTATTGGTGCTTCCCATTTGAAGCCATAAATATCATCTCCACCTTTTCCTCCGGCCCGATTGGATGTAAAATAGCCATACCCGCCCTGAGGATGAACAATGAATCCAAAGTCATCTTTGGCCGTGTTGATCGGTGGTCCCAGGTTTTCTACATTTGACCACTGGCCATTACCGATATCATCTACCTTATAAATATCCTGTCCACCTAATCCAAAGTGTCCGTCCGAGGCAAAGTACAATTGTCCATCGCTGTGATAAAACGGAGATAGTTCATCTCCTTCCGTATTGATGCCTGGCCCCAGATTGATGGGACTTCCCCAAGTCACTCCATCCCAAAAGGACATATAGACATCTTTCCCGCCAAATCCACCGGGCATATCTGATGAAAAGAAAAGTCGATCACCCGATGCCGATAAACAAGGATGGGCCACCGAGTAGGAAGGATCATTAAATGGTAAGGGTGCCGGATTAGACCAAACCCCATCCACACTTTTTTCTGCGGATAAAATTTCCAATCTTACCACCGGATTACGCCGAGGATCCAATTCTTCTTGCCGATTTCTAGTGATGTAGACTTGTGTCTCCTGTGGATTGAAAGTAACGATCGCTTCATGAAGCTTAGAGTTGAGCGCAGAAGAGAATTGTGCCGCTTCCTCAAAGGCATAGACGTCGCCTCCCAATTGCTTGGCGAAATAGAGGTCAAAAAAGGCCGTTTTTCGACGGCTATTGGCTTCTTTTATCGCTCCAAAAACAAGACCGTTCTGGTAAAAAGCGGGGCCGAGATCATCAAATGGGCCATTAATGGGAAGGCCCTTGACGACATAGTAGGAATCTTCTGCTTTGTCTGCTATTTTTTCTAATTCTTGGCAAGGATTTTCCAGTTGCTCACGCCGTAGATCATAAGGGCGTAATTTAAGGTATTGGTCATAATAGATTTTTGCCTCTTCACAAGAACCGCTGTGCTGCAAAGCTTGGCCATAGTAATAAAACACCTCCGGCTTGGCCGATTCAAGGGTAACGGCCTTAGCAAACCAGGGCAGCGCCGCTTGGTATTCGGTTGTTTTCTTAAAGGCGATAGCCAAATTCGTGATGGCTTCAGGATCATCTCCTTTCTCAAGAATTTGTTGGTAAATGTCAATAGCTCCCTGATAATGGAGCGATTCCATGAGGTATCTCGCTTTCTTTAATTTGGCATTCTGGGCATTCAAAGACCACTGACAAGCAAGAAGGAGAACCATGAACATTAGTGTCTTTTTTCTCATAGGTCTGGAGTCAATAGATTAATAAAAACCGTTGCTTGTGTGTTATATTTCTAGGGATAGGTCTTAAATAATGCGAACATTATTTAGCCTTACTCCTTAGCAATCTGGTAGCCACAAAGTTAACAAATTAAGCGCAGAGAATTTGATTCAAAATGAAGAAGAAAACGAAAGCACCTGTCGGTTTACCTAGCGGAAGAGCCAGGCTAAGGTGAGTATTTCCAACAAAATTATGGATCAAAAGCGCAAGCCTAATTGTTGAGCTTATTTTTACCGATCCCTTAAGGAATCTATACATTAATCAGGGTATATCAAAATATTGAGGGGAGATAATACTGTTGCTCACAATAACTTTACGTGCTTATTGTAAAAAAGTTACGCCCGCATATTAGGAAGGAATAGAAACTTTAGAGGTAAATATCCAAAATGACTAAGGTGCCAAAAATAAGGCTTGCCATCCCATTTGCAGTAAAGAATGCTCGGTTGACCTTGCTTAAGTCATTTGGCTTTACGATCGTATGCTGGTAAATCAACAGGCTAATAAACAAAGCTGCTGCTAGCCAGTGGAGCCAAAAGAAAGCTGGATACGTTTCTTGAAGCAAAAATGCTGCCAAAATGATCAAAACAGCACAAATTGTATGCAAAAATATGGATAAATATAAGGCTCGGCGCTTACCCATCGCTACCGGCACAGAGTGTAAAGCCAAGGATTTATCAAATTCCTCATCTTGGAGGGCATAAATAATATCAAAGCCAGATACCCAACACAGCACAGCAAAAGAATAGAGGATAGGAATCGTATCGAAACCACCGCCTGCTGCCAAATAAGCGCCAATCGGAGCTAGCGACAAACCCAGCCCTAATACAAAATGACACAAAAAGGTAAAACGCTTGGTAAAACTATACCCCAAAATCACCAGGAGTGCTATGGGGGATAGGTAAAAACACAAAGGATTAATCAACCAGGTGACCCCAATAAATAAAAGGGAATTGATCAGCACAAAAATCAAGGCCGACTGCGCCTTAATCACTCCTGCAGGGATTTCTCGTTGGATCGTTCTAGGGTTTTTCTCGTCAATATCACGATCCAGGTAGCGATTGAAAGCCATCGCTGCACTGCGGGCAAATATCATCGCGCCTAAGACTAAGAGAAACAAGCGTGGACTGAGGCCTTGCCCCACTTTCAAGGAGGCCAAGAAGAAGCCCAAGAGGGCAAAAGGCAAGGCAAAAATCGTATGACTGAATGTGATCAATGACAAATAATGCTTCATAATACTCCTTCAACAGTTTTGTTGGGCTAAAGTTATGAAACTAATACATAAAAAGGCCCTCCAAGTCATGCTCGAAGGGCCCTTTGATCAGAAAAGTGATCAGCTTCTGCTTACCCAATTCAAATTACTGTGTAACTTGAATATTTGGTGCAGCTTCTCCACCTAATACTTCACCTGTCAAGTAGATGAAAGTTTGAGGAGGATTTGTATTAGCAGTGATGGTAACTTTCTGGTTACGCTTTCCTTTTTTACCTTTTGAGTTGAACTCAACAGTTACTACTGCATCTTCACCTGGAGCAATAGGCTCTCTTGGCCATTGAGGTACAGTACAACCGCAACTTCCTTTTGCATCGCTAAGGATCAAAGGCTCGTTACCTGTGTTTGTGAAAGTATAAGTGTGTGCTACTTTTTCACCTTCAGGTACAGTACCGAAGTCGAAAGTTGTCTCATTGAAAGCCATTACGGTCGTAGGACCAGCAGGAACTGCAGGCTGAGCAGGAGTTTGAGTAGCAGATGTAGCAGGTTGAACTGCGTTAGATACATTCTCACGAGCAGCTTCACGAACACCTTGATTCGCATTTTGGCAGCTAGCCAAGAATCCTACCAACGCTACAGCTAAGATACCAACTTTAAGTTGCTTTAACATTTTAGCAAAATTTTAGTTTGAAAATTAATATGTATTGAAACGTGTCTACTTTTAGGCACTAATTAAATAACTGTTACAAAAGTAAAAAGCTTTTCTCACTTGGCTGTTAATGAGCATCCAATATTTGTTAATGAGCTGTTAACGCTAGGCTTTTAGCCACTTAACAAATTCCTCACGTGACTTTGCGTTCAGACATTCAGCTGCCGTAAGCCCGCCTTTGCGTGCTGAAAGTACTCCAAAATGAATATCATGGATACCTTCTTTGCTATGTGCATCTGGATTAATGGATATTAAAACGCCTTTTTCGAGCGCATATGGGATCCAAGTCCAATCGATATCCAGGCGATACGGGTTGGCATTTAGTTCGATCGCAACACCGTTGGCAGCACAAGCATCGATTACTTTTTTATGATCGATCGGGTAACCTTCTCTGGATAACAATAGTCTTCCAGTAGGGTGCCCCAAAATTCGAGTATAGGGGTTTTCAATCGCTGTGATCAATCGCTGTGTCGCCTTCTCCTCATTCATCCGCAAATTGGAATGCACCGAAGCAATCACAAAATCAAAAGCGCGAAGTACATCTTCCTCATAGTCCAAAGCTCCGTCATTCAAAATATCACTCTCTATGCTTTTAAATACTTTGAATGGCGCGAGTTCCGCATTCAGTTGGTCAATCTCCTCCATCTGGGCAAAGACTCTCTCTACTTGCAAACCATTGGCATAAAAAGCCGACTTAGAATGATCCGACATACCCAAATATTCAAAACCTTGCGATTGGGTGTAAGTCGCCATCTCACGAAGACTATGCAGGCCATCACTATAAGTACTGTGATTGTGCAATACTCCTTTTATGTCCGTTTCTTCCAGGAGTTGAGGCAGTTTATTATCAATAGCCAGTTGCAACCCCCAATCTTCTTCTCTAAGTTCTGGTGCAATAAAAGGGATTCCCACTTTTTCAAAAACAGCCGCTTCTTCGGCTAGGCCTTTAAAATCAATTCCCTCAAATTGTTTGACGAAAGCTGCGAGGAATGGAGGATTAGCCGTGTATCGAAATAACTTGGAGCCAAACTCAGTGGCTTCACAATTATATAATATGACCGGATGATCTTCAGCGGTCCGTCCCGTCAAGCGGGTTTCCTCCAGGGTCACTTCTTCTAAAATTCCCGTCCAATCTATTCCTTCGAAGGAGGGCTGAGCAATCAGGATTTCAATTTGGCTGACCTCATTGGATCGCCTTTGTAGGGCACCGGTCCAGCTCATTAGCACACCAGGCAAGTGATCCTTCAATTGAGCTAGCAGCTTTTGGGCCGGCTGCTCTAGGGCTGCATAGTGGAACTTATGTTTTGATTTCTGAAAATACTCTAATTGCTTTTTTAGTGTATCCTGGGTTTTCTTACCAAAGCCATTGAGTTCAATCAAACGGTTTTCGTTCACCGCATAGAGCAACTCCCCCACACTTTCGACCTCCAATTCCTTCCAAACGGCTTTAATCTTCTTGGGACCGAAGCCTTTAATATTCAGCATTTCTTGGATGCCTATCGGCGTTTCAGCTTTATAGCGTTCGAGGGTAGCCATTTGTCCACCATCCAATAACTCTCGGATTTTACCAACAATGGCCTTTCCTACTCCCTTTATCTGACCGATTTCTTCATCACTCATTTCAGCTAGGGGCTGGTCCAGCTTACGCAAAGTGATGTACGCATTCTGATAGGACCTAATTTTAAAGGGGTTCTCCCCATGCAATTCCATGATACTCCCCAAAAATTGGAAGGTCTTCGCAATTTCTTTATTGGTCATTGGTCTATTCGATCAAGCTTTTTTAAAAACTAAAGTACCTCTGCTGCCTCTATTACGGTGCGCACTTGTGCTTCGGCGAAACGCTCTATTATCTCGTCGTCTACCAACAAGGAAGCATCATCAAAGTTGTCAAAAAACAGGTGTTCCACCAAAATGGCAGGCATGGCTGTATTTTTGATCACAAAAAAATTAGCTTCTCGATCCACATCTCCATCGGAGCGTTCTGGTCGGTACTTGATTCGATCGCCTAGCAAATCCTGCACATTCTTATAATGCAATGTGGCTACTTCGTCAGACTTGGTTTTTCCGCGCGTGGTATAAACCTCAAATCCTCTTGCTCTACCCGAGCTTGAAGCATTGGCATGATTGGAAATAAACAAACCTTTCTTATAGTTTTTATGGTACCAATTCGCGAGATCTACCCGATAATGTAAAGAGATATCAAGGTATTCATGGCTCACTATTATATTGGGCACACTTAGATTGGTCAACTTAGCGGCGACACGATTGGTAAGAATTCGATTAAAAACACCTTCGTAAAACCACCCATCACCATGGAATTCTCCCTTATCGTGCTTAAACTGCTTACTTGGCGCTGTAACATATTTTCCCGTCTTGTCTAGGCCACCGTGACCCGCATCGAGAAAAACACAAAAATCTGTTTTCATGGTTTTGCTTATTTAATTTTAATGCAATGATAGGATTTTAGCACATCGCAATTAATTATAACGGTAAGAATTCCGTTTTATTAGCACAAAAATAGGAAAATCTCAACGAAAGAGGGATACATTAAGTGTGTGTTTAAATACCAATAAATTCTAGTACTTAATTGCACTTTACTTGATCAAACCTTACCTTTGAAATCTCACTTCGTCAAACTAATCAATCACTCTTCGGTGATTCCTGTCTCTTATACACATCTGACGCTGCCGACGAAGAGGATAGTGTAGA
>CAJXUM010000313.1 GCA_913060855.1 uncultured Lewinella sp.
GAGATCAGCCTCGGTCTCGTGGGCTCGGAGATGTGTATAAGAGACAGGAAGAGAACATGCTTTTGCCTGGAAAATGAGCCAGAGTCCATTATGTGATCAATTGTTTATTGCACCTGGTAATGCAGGCACGGCTAGCTGTGGGACCAATGTGCCCCTTTCTCCTAATGATTTTGAAGCAGTAGGAGCTTTTGTACAGCAAGAAGGGATTAAAATGCTGGTGGTGGGTCCGGAAGAACCATTAGTGAGAGGGATTTATGACTATTTTCAGCAAGAAGCTTTTCAAGATGTCGCGGTCATCGGACCTTCAGGCCCTGCGGCTCAGCTGGAGGGAAGTAAGGCATTTGCCAAAACTTTTATGGATGAATTTGGTATCCCAACGGCCTCCTATCGAGAATTTACTGCCGACCAAGTGGACGAAGGCGTAGCTTATCTTGCGACACAACCCACCCCGATTGTCTTGAAAGCGGACGGTTTGGCGGCTGGAAAAGGCGTGCTGATTTGTCAAAGTGTGGCAGAGGCGCAGGCCGAGTTGAAGGAAATGTTGGGCGGGAAGTTTGGCGCGGCTAGTGCCAGGGTTGTGATTGAGGAATTCTTGGATGGGATAGAGTTTTCGGTATTTGTGGCTACCGATGGTAAAGGCTATGCGGTCTTGCCCGTAGCGAAAGATTATAAGCGTATTGGAGAAGGAGATACTGGACTGAATACAGGGGGGATGGGCTCCATCTCGCCAGTTAGTTTTGTGGATGACGCTTTAATGCAAAAAGTTGAAGATCTTATTATTAAACCCACAATTGAAGGCATCCAATCGCGTCAATTGATTTATAAAGGATTCGTATTCATCGGCTTGATCTTGGTGAAAGGGGAGCCTTACGTGATAGAATACAATTGCCGCATGGGGGATCCAGAGACAGAGGTGGTTTTTCCTCGTTTGCAAAGCGACTTGGTCTCTCTTTTGCAGGCCATTGATGAAAATAAGATTGGGCAATTTGAAATCGAGAAAGACCCTCGCGCGGCAGCCGCTGTTATCGTGGTATCGGGTGGATATCCTGGTGCTTACGAAAAAGGCAAAGCGATCAGAGGCGTTGAAGAAACAGAAGGAAGCCTTATTTTCCACGCCGGTACAAAGATGGACGGGGACGAACTAGTAACTAACGGCGGTCGGGTAATAGCTATTACTTCATATGGTGACGACTTTCAAGCCGCTTTGGCGATTTCCAATAAAAATGCGGAGGTCATTCAATTTGAAGGAAAAAACTTTAGAAAAGATATTGGCTTCGATTTGTAGAAGCTGTTTTAGATGCATCCCTATACCAATTACCAACTAGCTGCTATTCTTAAGGCTGAATTGCAGCCTCCCCATGCTGCTGTCCTGTCTTGTTCGGGGATAGTGCATGATAGCCGTCGTATTCCCTTGGGCATATCCCCCTTGTTTGTAGCCCTACATGGGCCTCGATTCAATGGACATCAATTCCTCAAAGCGGCCTATGAGGCAGGCGTTCGGGTGTTTTTGGTCGATCAAACGCCCGATCTTGGGCCGTTTCCTGAGGCTAGTTTTTTGGTGGTAGATCATACGAATGAAGCCCTGCAATTACTCGCCGCTCATCATCGCCAACAATTTTCCATACCCGTGATCGGTATTACGGGTAGCAATGGCAAGACTATCGTAAAAGAATGGTTGTTTCAATTGTTGCATGATTCCTACCGCATTGTTCGCAGCCCAGCCAGTTATAATTCACAAGTAGGCGTTCCGCTATCCGTACTACGACTGCAAGCTGCAGACGAACTAGCGATTTTCGAAGCAGGTATTTCGCAGCAGGGCGAAATGGAAAAACTAGCCCCAATCATCGATTGTACCATTGGTCTTTTTACCAATATTGGCACCGCACATGCAGCCGGTTTCTCGTCCCTGGCCGAAAAAGTGGAAGAAAAGGCTCGGCTTTTTGCGACGGCCCAAACCATTATCTATTGCAAAGACCATCCACTAGTCGATCAAGCATTGAGTGCATTAGGCCCAAAGACCTTCACCTGGTCGATGCAAGCAAGAGCAGATTTATCCATCCAGCAAGTGGAATCAAAAGCGGGGGAGACGGAAATTATTGGTATTTACCAAGCAGAGACGATCAAAATTTGCATTCCCTTTATCGATAAAGCTTCTATCGAAAATGCCATCCATTGCTGGGCCCTCCTCCTACATCTCGGACTGGACCCGGAGCTTATTGCGGCTCGGATGCAGCAGCTCCACTCCCTTGGCCTTCGATTGGCCCTGAAAGCTGGCATTAACCAATGTACATTGATCGATGACAGTTATAATGCAGATATTACTTCCTTGGCCAATGCCCTCGATTTTTTGGGACAGCAACCACCCGAACGGAAAAGAAGCCTTATACTATCAGACTTGTTACAAAGCGGGATGTCTCCGGAAGATTTGTATGCCCAAATGGCTACGCTGATACAGCAGTCTAATGTACAGCAATTAATAGGTATAGGAACAGCAATTCCGATTCTAGCCGATTACTTACCTCCGGAAATAAAACAGCAATATTTTCAAACGACTAATGAGTTTCTACGACAAGATATAGCCTCCTATTTTCAGCAAGAAACGGTTCTCCTAAAGGGCGCTCGTTCCTTTGCTTTTGACCAAATCAGTACCCGACTGAGTGCACAACAACACAGAACGGTGCTAGAGGTCAATCTCCCTGCGCTTTCTCATAATCTTCGCGTGTTTCAGGAAAGCCTAGCAGCGAGTACAAAGGTTATGGTAATGGTAAAAGCGGCTGCTTATGGAAGTGGTAGTTTAGAAGTGGCACGCCGTTTGGCCTATTTGGGGGTAGATTACTTGGCCGTAGCCTATGTTGATGAAGGAATCCGCTTGCGACAAGGGGGCGTTCGTTTACCGATTCTAGTGCTAAACCCGGAGGAAATGGCATTTGAAGCGATGCTACGCTACGAATTAGAACCGGAGATATATGCTTTGGATCAGTTGAAAGCCCTGGAAATGTTGGCGCTGGAAGAGCAACAAGCGCTGAAGATACACCTGAAGCTGGATACGGGTATGAATAGACTTGGATTTGGCGAAGGACAATTACAAGAATTGACGGATTACCTGGCGGCTCGGCCGGAGATACAAGTGGTATCCGTTTTCACGCACCTAGCTGCAAGTGAAGACCCCGGAGAGGACCAATTCAGTGAGTATCAAATTGAGCGATTCCAGAAAGCTTACGAACAGCTAGTCGCAAAATGGAATTATCGCCCACTAAGGCATGTACTGAATTCATCAGGGATAGCCAGGTTTCCGCAGTACCAATTTGATATGGTACGCTTAGGGATTGGATTATATGGTATACTAGAAGAAGGTAAGCTCGCCGACTCGCTACAAGCCGTCCTCATGCTGAAAGCTAGGGTGTCACAATTGCGGTGGTTGGCGGCTGGAGAAACGATAGGGTATGGCCGAGCCGGAATAGCCCAAGAAGCTATGCATTTGGCGATTGTCTCGGTCGGTTATGCGGATGGATTACCCAGAGAAGTAGGAAAAAATGGCTATGCTTTATCTATCCATGGCCATCCCGCACCTATCATTGGGAATGTTTGCATGGATATGTGTATGGTAGATGTAACTAGCATTCCGGCCGTTCGGGAGAAAGATGAAGTGGTGGTTTTTGGGAGACAACCGACGGTGCAAGATTTGGCGCAAGCTGCCAACCGGATTCCCTATGAGATACTGACGGGCATTTCAGCGCGGGTTCAGCGCCTTTACATTACCTAAGTATGCGTAAAATAAAGGGGAATCAAATTCGGTTATGGTAACATAGCGCTATGATTACCGTTGAAATTAGGAAAACGTTAACAGCCTTTTTAGAGGGATTATCCCTTTTTTCGCTAGCTTCTTAGTAATTTTGCGCAGTTTTTTAAGATGAAGTTCTTTAAAAATACCTAGCTACTCGCTAAAAGCGGTAAAAGGATCATAGATCTCGCATGGACGGTCTCGGCGGGTATTCTTAAACAAGTTCGATAAGAAATATACAAATCTCAAAGGAATGAATGAATTAACTAAAATGGGTAGAGGCATTTTTATGAAAGCAATACTCGCCTTTACTTTTTGCCTGATCGGAGGAACATGGGCGTTTGCGCAGCAGGATGATCCTGTACTCTTTGAAGTCGATGGCGTTCCCGTCCACGTTTCTGAGTTTACCTATATATACAGCAAAACGAATGGTAAAAATGCTGACTTTTCTCGAAAATCATTAGATGAATACCTCAATCTATATGTCAAGTTTAAGTTGAAAGTCCGTAAGGCAAAGGAGATGCGCCTGGATACCATCAAGGCGTTGCAGGAAGAGCTAGCCGGGTATCGCAAACAATTGGCAGATTCCTATCTATTAGACAAAACAGTGAAAAGGGACTTGGCGAAAGAAGTGCACGATCGATTAAAAAAAGACGTAGACCTCAGCCATATATTTGTGTCTTATGGCCCCAATCCACTGCCTAAAGATACCTTAGCTGCCTATGAGAAAGCGATGGCGATCAAGAAGCGTTTGCAAGGAGGAGCGGATTTTGAAGCCTTAGCCAAAGAAGCATCTGACGATAAATCGGCTGCGAAGAATGGAGGGCGTATTGGTTACATTACGGCTATGTTCCCCAATGGTATGTACAATTTGGAAACAGCCGCATATGAAGGGAAACTCAAGAAGTTTTTGGGACCTGTACGCACGAATGGAGGTTACCATATCGTCCGCGTCAATGATCGTCGTCCAGCTTATGGTGAAGTAGAAATTTCTCATCTTTTGATCAGAAACAATGAGGCCAATCCGGCAGAAGCCAAGCGTAGAATTGATAGCCTTTACCAAGCCATAGAAAAAGGGGCTAGCTTTGACCAATTGGCTAGCAAGTACTCCGAGGATAGTCAAACCAAAAGTAAGGAGGGTTACATCGGCTTTATTGGAATCAAGCGATTTGCACCTGTTTTCGAAGAGGCGATGTTCAGTATCAAGAAAGATGGTGGCTACTCCCAGCCCATTAAAAGTAATGTTGGTTGGCACATTATTAAGCGAATTACTCGTCCTGGCATACAACCATTTGAGATGGAACGGAGTCGTTTAGAGGCAGCTATTTCAAAAGATAGCCGCCTAGAATTGGCCAAGAAAAAAATGTTGGCGAAAATCAAAAAGGAAAGTAAGTACCGAGAAAATACAACCATCTATAATAAATTCGTGGAGAGCCTAAATGATACTTTCCTCACTTTCAGATGGCGCCCTACTATCACCAATTCAAAGGACGCTCTTTTTACATTAGGGAAGACCTTCAAACCTACCGTAGGAGAATTCAACGAATACCTGATGCGATCGGCGAGAGATCGTATGCGTATGGCGAGAATGGGGGACGTGAAAGTAGTGGCCAGAACCTTGTTTGATAGTTTTGTCGATGAGCAAGTACTCAAGTATGAAGAATCCCAATTGGATATTAAAAATCCGGCTTTCAAAGCCTTGATGAGAGAATACGAAGAGGGCATTCTACTGTTTGAAGCTACCAAGATGTTGGTCTGGGACAAGGCGTCGCAAGACACGACAGGATTGGAAAAATACTTTACTAAAATTGACGGAAAATACAAGTGGAAGGAAAGAGCGAATACGACGATTTACCGCATTAGTAAACAACATGAATCACAGGCAGCATCCATTTATGCTTATGCTAAAGATCATACAGCAGAGGAGGTGAAGGCGAAGTTTAATTTAGATGGTAAGATCATTGTGAATGCAGAGGAGAAAATGCTGGAGAAAGGCAGACACCCAGAACTAAATCGCGTAGAATGGGTGCCCAATTCAATGAGTAACATCAGTACTAACGACAAGAATAATACGATCACTTTTCATCGTTTATTGGAGTTGATACCCCCTTCGAATAAAACATTAAAAGAGGCTCGCGGCTATGTGGTGGCGGACTACCAAGATCATCTGGAAAGAGAATGGATCAAAGAACTCCGTAAAGACTACGACGTGAAAATCAATGATAAGGTATACGAGAACTTGATTAAAGAATAAGTACTCTTTTGAAATCTTCTTTGTATAGGAAGCTGGTCAGAAGAGTTAACTAGAAAGGTATACGACGAATGGGGGAGACTAAAAGAAAGACAACTACAGCTGTTTTCCTGCTGCAAGCAACTTTGTGGCTATTTATTAGCTTACTATTAGGTGCTTGCCAGTCAACAGACAATGATGACAAGGGCATTATTTTAGCTAAGGTGTACAACAAGACATTATATAGCCTAGAGTTGGATGGCTTATTTCCCGATGGGGCGACAGCCAGCGACAGCTTGGATTTTCTAAATTCTTATGTGGAGAAATGGGTCAAAGAAGCCTTGGTGCTCCATGAAGCAGAACTTCATATACCCAATGACCTGGATATAGATAAGTTGGTTCGAGCCTATCGAGCTTCCTTGATTCAGAACAGTTATGAAGAAGTGCTGGTCCAGGAACTACTAGACTCTACGATTTCTCAGGCGGAGCTGACGGAGTTTTATGAAAAAAACAAAGAGCAGTATCAGTTGGAGACATCCATTATAAGGTGTCACTTTTTAAAAGTTCCGCTGCCGGTACCCGATGCGGATAAAGTGCGCCAATGGTGGAACAGTGCCTCGCCTAGTGGGATGAAGGCACTAATAGAGTACTCCAATCAATATGCGGATGCGCATATTTTGGCCGATAGCAGTTGGTACGATGTAGAAAAGATAGCTGGTGAATTACCGAAGGGGACTTTGACCGCCAACAATATCGGAACCAAGAGGGAATTTACGCAGCGAGATGGTCAGTTCCAATACTATTTTCGTTTATTTGAGCTGAAAAACAGGAAGGATATTGCTCCTTTGGGGTATATTGAAGGGCAGGCAAAAAAAGTAATTTTACATAAACGCAAGCTGAAACTATTGGAGGATACCAAGTTGGATCTTTATAATAATGGCTTGCGTAGCAATAATATTCCTGTCTCTTATACACATCTCCGAGCCCACGAGACCGAGGCTGATCTC
>CAJXUM010000314.1 GCA_913060855.1 uncultured Lewinella sp.
ACGAGATCAGCCTCGGTCTCGTGGGCTCGGAGATGTGTATAAGAGACAGGCAGCGGAGGCCAAGACCATGGGTATACGCTTTATGGATGCACCAGTAGCAGGGACAAAACCACAGGCAGCTGCAGCTAGTTTGGCCTTCTTTGTGGGGGGAGAGGCAATGGATTTGGCCGAGGTTAAGGCCTACCTAGATTATATGGGGGCGAAGGTGATGCATGCTGGGGTTACTAGTAAAGGAGCCGCTTTTAAGATGCTCGTCAACATTATGCTTGCGCAGTCGATGTTGGTTTTCTCGGAAGCGACACTTTTGGGGGAGAAACTGGGTTTTGACCAAGACTTTCTGCTCAATACCTTACCCAACTTAGTCGTATCGGCTCCCTTCACTAAGTTTAAAGCAGAGATGGTGCGGGAGGACAACTATGAAGTACAGTTTCCCTTGGAATGGATGCACAAAGACTTGCACTTGGCTACTATTACCGCCTATGAACTGAACCAACCACTCTACCTCGCCAATGTCAGTAAAGAACTCTTTGCCGAAGCTCGCCGAAAAGGGATGGGGCGATTAGATTTTGCTGCGATACATCGGTTTTTAGCGGAGCGTGCAGTGGGAGCGTAGGTGAAAGACAGGAACACCCGAAGTAGAGACCTTTTCTTAGAATAACTTCTCCCGAGACGCTACCGATCTCTCTGTTTTTCTGTACTTTGAGGTTTGAACTATTACGAAAGAAACTCACTAGTTATGCAGTTGAAACAATTTATCGGTACTGTTTTTTTGTTCCTATTAATAGGAGGCTGTAGCCCTTCGGATATAGCCGAGGGAGAAGGCCTTATAGCCATTACCAATGTAAGTCTAATTGATGCCAAGCAAGGACAACGGGACAATGTTACCGTCATATGGGAAGGGAATAAGATCAAAGAAGTGGTAGGTGCGGATGCCGCAGAACTACCCAAAGGAGCAACCATTATCGATGGCACGGGTAAGTTTTTGATACCTGGTTTATGGGACGCTCATGTACACTTGACCTATGAGCAAGGAGTGACACCGGCTATGTTTAAGCTGTTTTTGGTCAATGGTGTTACTAGTATTAGAGATACCGGCGGGCAACTAGACCTAGTGAAGCCACATAAGGATGCCGCTGAGGCGGATCCACAGGCCTCGCCAAGGGTGAAAATAGCGGGTCCGTTGCTCGATGGCTTACCGCGCGTATACGATGGTAGTAGCCCCTTTAGGCCCAATCTTTCTGAAGGAATAAATTCTATTCAAAAGGCGAAGAACTTTGTGGCCAAATTGGATGCAGCAGGCGTTGATTTAATCAAAGCTTATGAAATGTTAGCACCAGATGTGTATGAAGCGGTCGTTGCCGAAGCGACTAAAAGAGGTTTGCCGGTAACAGGACACGTGCCACTTAGTCTAGATGTAATTACGGCTTCCAATGCAGGTTTGCGAAGTATCGAGCATATGCGTAACCTGGAAATGTCCTGTACCGCTGATTGGGAGAAGTTGCTAGCCAGTCGAAGGGAACAACTAGCTGCCGGAAAGACAGAAGCGGGTGGCGACTTAAGAAGTCGATTGCACCAATTGCAACGCTACCATGCAATCGAAAACCAAGACGCCACGGTACGAGATACGGTCTTGGCGACCTTAGCTAGGAACAACACATGGTTAGTACCGACTTTGACCATCTTGGCATTCCGAGAAAATCGAGCATATGCACGTCCTGAATGGCGGGAACAATTCAAATACCTACCCGATTCTACCCATAAAAAATGGACGGCCAATGCAGAACGTTTGGCTACGCTGCCGATAGACTCAAATGGTGTAGCTTTTGCAGAATGGGGCTACGATATGGTAGGCCGCCTACCCGCTGCTGGGGTCGAAATCATGGCGGGTACAGATACGCCTATCGCTCTTTTGACACCTGGATTTAGCTTGCATGAAGAATTGCGCTTGCTAGTGCGCAGTGGTCTTACCCCATTACAGGCTATCGAGGCAGCTACGCTACGTCCCGCTGAGTACTTCAATATGCAAGATGAACTGGGAACCATCCAGGGTGGGAAATTGGCGGATCTGTTGCTCTTGGATGCCAATCCCTTAGACGATATCTCCAATACGGAATCTATCCGAGCTGTTGTGAGAGATGGGAAGTTGTATGACCGGGCGGCGCTGGATGTTTGGTTGCAAGAATTGGAAGCAGAATGATTCAAGAAACCGTGCCAATACCTATGAAGATTCCGATTTTCCAAGTGGATGCCTTTACGAGTCAGTTATTCAAAGGAAACCCCGCCGCTGTTTGTATGCTAGACGAGTGGTTGTCTGACGAACAGATGCTTAATATTGCAAAAGAGAATAACCTGGCAGAGACGGCTTTCTGTAAAGCAAAAGGTGCGGGGTATGCGATAAAATGGTTTACGCCAGAAATTGAAATGGATTTGTGCGGGCACGCCACTTTAGCGACTGCCCATGTTCTTTTTCAAGCGTATATTCCTGCTAAAAATGAAGTGGTATTCCAGTCTAATAGTGGGCCATTAAAGGTGAGCAGAGCGGGGGCAGTGTATCGAATGGATTTTCCTTCCAGGGTGCCGCATCCGACACCCTTGACGGGGCTAATCCTGGAAGGAATCGGCAAAGCACCATTGGAAGTATATAAAGCGCGAGATTACGTATTGCTGTATGAAACACAAGCAGAGATTGAAGCGATTATGCCCGATCAAGCCTTGCTAAATACTATCAACCTAGACCCTGGCGGCATTATCGTGACAGCCCCGGGAAATGAGGTAGATTTTGTATCTCGCTTCTTCACTCCACAAGCTAGTATTTTTGAAGACCCTGTGACTGGCTCCGCTCACTGCAGCCTCATTCCCTTCTGGGCAAAACGTTTGAAAAAAGATAAACTATTAGCCCAGCAACTATCTGATCGAGGAGGCACCCTTTATTGCGAAAATGTCGGCGATCGGGTCTGGATCAGCGGTGAGGCCGTGACTTTCTTAAAGGGAACGATTTACCTCTAATAGAAAGCTTGAGCAAAAAATGCTAGACTGCTTTAAATCTAGGGCCATACTCCTATATATTTAGAAGACAGAAGACAGAAGACAGAAGACAGAAGACAGAAGACAGAAGACAGATTGCTGAGGTTGGGCTTCTGCCTTGGATCTAGCCGATCTGTCATCTGGCTTCTGACCTCTCCCCTCTCCCCCTGTCCAGTGGTATGATCTAGGGTTTTAAATACTTATTGAGCCAATTCAACCTTTCTTGGTCTAAATCGGGTAGATCAATGGCTCCGGGAAAACTAGGCCCATGGCCCGCTCCTTTGACATTTAATAATCGAACGGGCACTTGTACTTCTTTTAAGGCATCCTCCATCATCACGGATAACTTAAAAGGGACAGCCTCATCTTGATCTCCATGCAACAACAAAAAAGGAGCATCATCAGCCGAGACATAAGTTATCGGAGAGGCCTCTTTGGCTCGTTTATACTCAATAGATTGATTGTTTTTCAAGGCTCCTTCTCTGATATTCAGAAAGAACAGACCGACTCCTCCTTCCATGAAGCTAGTAGGGGCAGCCCGCGCCACCACACATTGCACTTTTGCGCTTACCCGATTGACTGGGCTTTCATCTTCCGGATCACCTTTGCCATCTAATGTCCCTAACATACTAACCAAATGCCCACCTGAAGAACCGCCTACTGCTCCGATTCTATCAGGATCAATATCGTATTGGTCAGCATGGTAACGAATGAAACGAACCGCTCGCTGAGCATCTTCTACTGCAGCGGGGTAGTGGAAACGAGGCAAGGCCCTATGATTGATTGAGAATATCGTATAACCAGCTTTTACCAGTGCGGCGCATTCTAACTTCACATGTCCTTGATGGTTTAACAGGCCCGCATCCAAGCCCAACGACTTAGTCCAGCCACTACCAGAAATATGAACGACACCTAAGCCATTGGAGGTTTCTGGATAGTACACATCCATCAATAAAGCTAAACCGGAGTACATGCCATAAATGACATTGCGATCTACTTTTTTGGCTGGAAGCTCAGGTTGTGCCAGCGCCATGGTGCCGCTTATGAAAATGAAAAATACGCTAAGAAGAACCCCTACAGAAAGGGCTTTTTTGAAAGTGGGTTGCATATGAAATGGAATCGTTTTGTATGCCAATGTACTAAAAATAAGGTGTATTCTTGCGAGAGAAATGTATCTTCATCTAGGCTAAAAGCCAGTTAATTTATCTATCAGGGCTATAAAAAATGATTATGAAGAAGATCCTATCCATATGCTTTTGCTTGTTGATTACTACCCTTGGTGCAGCACAAAGTACCCACCTGGAAGGCGATGTCAATATTTCTTTGAATAATAGAGAACTGAATAGCGATTTTTGGATTACCAATTATGCGCCGGAGCAAATGACGATATCTTTCATGCTGAATAGCGATATCAAAATCAAGGCGGTGACGCTCAATACTGGAAAAATTGCAACTGAAAAGACGAAGACATCCTGCTATGATTGTCACGTGTACGAAGTAAAACTCCCTCGAAAATTGACGCTTTCAGATACCATTGGTATTCAAACTAAGGGAAGCTTTAAAAGCTTTAAAGCCGGAACGAACAAAAAAGATTATAAAGGTAAAATAGCTAATAATTATGGTATTCTCCGTGCGAGTGAGCAAGCCAAGTGGTACCCGGTACTGACTAGTGAAGAAGATAATCTTCCTTCCTTTGCTAGAAAACATGCCTATACCTACTCATTGAAAGTCAACTGCGCGGATTGTAAGGGAATATACGTTGGTGCTGGCGTACCCCAAAAGAGCGGTAGCCTATTTGTAGCTAAGCGAGCCACTAAAGATATCATGCTGATTGCTGGTGATATTAGTTGGACAGAAGGGAGCAATGCCATCTTTATAAATGTGGCCGACGAGAAAATGAGAGGTAAACTAGATGGTCTATTTTCGTCCATCGCTGCCTATTATGAGAAGTTGACACAGATCGAAATGCCGACCAAATATGTGCTGGCCCATTTACCTTCCGACAATAAACGTTGGGGTGGATTTATGACTTACCCTACTATCGTTAGTGTACGAAAAAGCTTCGGTAATCGAGGTCTAGCCGCTTATTTATCGCATGAAGTAGCGCATTATCTATTCGGAGACGTATATCAAGCTGAAAGCAACCTATTTTGGTTTTACCTAGAGTCATTTGCCGAGTATTTTAGCTATAAATACCTACTCGAACATGAGCCTGACGCAATGCACAGCGACTATAAGCGATTTAAAAATAGCCAAGCATTTATTCGCTTGGATCAAGTCAACACGTTTAATGATGTAAGCGGATCCTATCGCTATCTTATAGGGCCTTTTCAATTACTGGCCTTGGAAGAACGTATCGGAGAAGCCAAGATGTTAGAATTAATCAAAACGGTTTATCCTAAATTGGCGACGTCTAAAGATGGCTACAAAGCGCTGATAGATAGCCTAGCGGAAATAGGGATAGCTAAAGAAACGATTGATGAGGTAGAAGAAAAACTGTTTAAAGCCTTTCACATAGAAGAGTATCAATTTGTTGAGACGCTCCTCCGTGCAGATAAAAAATAAGGTGCGACATTTTGATCCTTAGTCAGGTTTGAGTAGGTATTTGAGACTTAATATCAAAATCCAGCATCTTGCCCAACCGTTCCTAATGGCGGTTGTTGCCCAACCCGCAACTCACCAACCCGTCAACCCGCAACCCTCCTTCTTCTATTCCCCCAAATTGACCTCCGCATTCACCTGTTTCAGTACTTTCAAGAGATCTTTTAAATGCGGTGCCATGACCAAATTTCCCAAGGCCTTATTAGTTACCTCCAATAGGTTGTTGACATCTGGTGTGCGTGCCAAATTTTGCTTCACAATCGCGGGGATGGATAAGCTAAGGGTACTTAACCTTTTGTCCCCAAATTCGGGATGCAGTCGAAGATACAATGCCAATTTGATGGCTTCACCCAATAGAGGGTTGGTAATTCGTCCGTTAGCATCTACAGGATTACTTCCCGGTCGACAGCTGGCGTTTACTTTCTGTTGCCCTCGCTTTAGTCCACTGGGGCGTGTTCCGTTATAGGGCATCCATTTGAGTAGACATTTAATATCCTTTTCAGTGATCGTTAGTGTGGTAGAGGAGAAGCCTAAGACCAATGGCCCTTCTTTCAGCCCTTCTTCGATCTGCTGGTTATTACTCTTCTCAATGATTTGCACACAAGTGCTGCTATTTTGTAGCTTGTCGGTAGCGGTCCAGGTTCGTTCAAGTTCGCACTGCCAATCACAATCTCCCTTTAGTACCACATCCTCATGCGTGATATCGATTTGACTACCGCAATTGTCAAAGGCCGTTGCCTTACCCGTTTTTCTAGGGCTAATGTCTGTCACCGCTCTTCTTTTCGGTGGACAATTAATCGTTGGAGGTGTATTGTCAACCACCGCCTTGGCCAAGTCAATCATACAGTTGTTTAGGCCATTATAAGTCTCTACCATCCAGTCGGCCTGTTCAATTTGGTTGATAGTTCCTTTCAATTGCCTGCTACCCGTTAGCTCTCTGATTCGCTGTGTAGAAAGACCAGTGCCATTACCAATGACCACCGCAAAAATAAAAGTTCCTTGTTGTTTCAACTTGCAAGCCCGGCTATTGATCGAGCCTGATTCATTGATTTTGCCGTCAGTCAGAAAATAAACAATATCTACGTCTCCTTCTTGGGCTAAAAAGTCCAATGCTTTTACAAAAATTGTAGCACCACCCCGAGTAGAGCTAAAGTTATTCATGGCGGTCTGGAACTTTGACTTGAAACCACCTTGTTTGACATCCGTGGTACGAAGAATAGGACGTGTCGCAGTAGAAAAGGCATATATACCCATTTCAATTTCCCCTGTTTTACCTGCTTTAGCCATAAGCGTATGACCAAATGCCTCCGTCGCTTTTTTGGTTTTATCAAAATCAGCTGAAGTCTGTCTCTTATACACATCTCCGAGCCCACGAGACCGAGGCTGATCTCGT
>CAJXUM010000315.1 GCA_913060855.1 uncultured Lewinella sp.
TCAGCCTCGGTCTCGTGGGCTCGGAGATGTGTATAAGAGACAGGCTTCGATCTCTTCCATAATAGCGCGGTAATCATTGGTTCGATCTCTTTCGATATTGAGCGTATCAGTGTATTCTTGCTGATCGAGTTGGAGTACTTGTATCTCTTTATCCAGGAAGCCTTGAATGACCTCTAGGGTTTCTTTTTCTTCTGCTGAACAGAAAGAGTAGGCGTGTCCTTTTTTCGATGCGCGCCCCGTTCGCCCCACTCGGTGCACATAGTTCTCTGCCTCTTCAGGTAGGTCATAGTTGATCACAATCTCTATCGCAGGGATGTCGATACCTCTCGCTGTCACGTCGGTCGCGATGAGTATATTTATGGCGCCGGTCTTGAACTGATTTAAAACTTTTGATCGTTCTTCTTGGTCCTTGTCGCCATGTATGGTCAAAGCGGGAATATCCACCCGCCCCATCGCCTTGGCCACTCTTTCCGCCCGCACCTTCGTTCTCACAAAAACCAATATTTTGATGTCTGGATTTTCTTTGACCACCCTTTCCAGGAAAAATCGCTTGTGATCCATTTCTACAAATAGTACAAAATGATCAATGCTTTGTGCCACTGGATCATCGGTTGACAGCTGGATTCGGATGGCATTTTGCTTCACCACTGTATAAGCAATCTTCTTAATCTTGTCGTTTATGGTAGCCGAGAAAAAGAGCGTTTGTCTTCTTTTCGGCAGTTTGCGCATCAAATCTCTGATATCCTGAATAAAGCCGAGGTCCAACATATAGTCAGCCTCATCTAACACTAATATTTCAATTTGATAGGTCTTCAGATGCCCTTGACTGATCAAATCAAACATTCTCCCCGGTGTGGCGATAACGATATCTACGCCTTTTTTGAGCGCTTCAATTTGTGGATCCTGATCCACGCCACCAATCAAGGCCATCGTCTTTACCGTCGTATATTTGGCTATATCTTTAAAAACTTCATCAATCTGTATGGCGAGCTCATGTGTTGGCACTAATACGAGGCAATTCACATCGGTCGGGCGGCGTTGATTGATTTTTTTCCAGTATACTCTATCCACGATAGGAATAGCAAAAGCCGCAGTTTTCCCCGTCCCCGTCTGCGCCACAGCTAGCAGATCCTCGCCATTTAATATATTGGGAATCGACTTGTACTGAATGTCAGTGGGTCGTTTAAATCCCAATCGGGCGAGTCCTTTCTTCACCTTATCATTCAACTTATAATCTTCAAATTTCATATGCTATGGAGTCTAATAGCTTTAATGCTAATGTATCGTTTTGATTTTCGTGTACAGCTGTCTCGTTTCTGGCAATGGTCCTATCCCAAACTCTTCCTCCAGCACTCGTTCACACTGTTTATAGGTCTTCAGCGCCATGGGTCGATTTCCTTTCTCCAAGTAGGCCTCCATTTGTATGCGATAAGCGTCCTCCCAGGTATGATCAATTTGGAGGGCCTGCTGAGTCAATCGTACACTTTCCAAAGGATTATCCTTGACGAGCAACTCGCTCAAACTAATAAAAGCCCCCAAGGTAAGCAGTTGTATCCGTTCTCGCTCTTCACTCGACCAATCTTCGTATAAACGATTAGGCAAAAATACGCCTTTATGCAGGGCGATAGCTTCCCGATAAGCCAATTGCGCCAATTGCGGATCATCCAAAAGAACTTGATTTCCTAGGGTAACAAATTGATCTAATGCTTCTACATCAATCCACATATCTTCAAATCGCAATTGATAAGTAGCGCCTTGCCGGATGATATACTGAGATTCTGTTCGACTTTTTCGATCGGGCTCCAAGACCTTGCTTACGCCATGATGAGCCACCTTGAAGTTTTGTTGGCCAGCTTTGCCATCCACATTTTCCCAAATACGGTCAATGATTTGCTCCTTGTGCAGGCCTCGGCGATGTCGATGGGTGATAAGAAATTGAAATAGCTGCAGACTGACATCCCTGCCCCATTCCTTCGAGCCAACTAGTTCCGCCGACCGCCAAACCTGGAAATTCCCCAGGGTCTGAACAGAGATGGAAGCGTCAGTTCGACTAGCTACTAGGTCCGCAATTTGGTCTTCAATAGCTATCACTTACTGCTCTTTTTGGACAGTTTCTCTACCTTATTATTCAGTGCCACTACTTCATTCGAAATATCTGACAACTTTTGCATAATCTGGTTATAATCAGATTTGGAGGCTCTTTTCCAAGTGTCGATTTCTAGTTTTTGTGTGATCTCATCTTTTACCTGATGGATTTGATCTTGAATTTGGTCTTGGATATGGGCCACTCCTTTTTTAGGGTCTTTAATGGTTTCCATTACCATCTTCGGACCTTCCAAAGCCATCTTTTTCCAGAGGTCAAAGCTTTTAGATAAAATGCCTTTTTGCTCCTCAATGGGTTTGTCCTCCATGGCCTGGATCGTTAGATCAGCCAATTTGCTTTGGATAAAGCTCACCACTTCATCAAATTGTGAAAAGCGCTGTTCATCACCACCTTGTACATGGCGAATATTTCCTCTCCACTGTACTTCTGGCTCCCCTGCTTCATTATTGAAAATCTTCTGGGTAAAGCGAAGCATAAAAGAAGCCGTTTCATCTTTTTTTGTCGACATTTTCTTTATTTTTCTCGGGTCTCTGACATTTTTAGTGGTCAAAGAAGGTTTTTCTCTGCGTAACGGGACTGAGCGTTGGTTTGGGGAGCGCATATCGGACTACAAATCTTCATTTACGCCACCAAATTCTCTTCCCAAATAAGCTCTTAAATTACTACAATTCAGTTACACTACAGTTACAAATCAAAAATAAGTTTGTTATCTTACGGATTAAGAATTTATACGAAGCTTGCAGCAGTTTGGGAAAATCCAAGGAGTCGCGAGCATTGTAATACTTCCTTCAACGAACAAAAATCCTTCAACCGTGCTGAATAAAATACTAAAGCAATTTACCAGCTCTAAGGTAAAGCCCATATCTGGGATGGATGCTACCTTTTTGTATATCGAATCTCCTACCAGTCCGATGCATATTGGTAGTGTAGCCGTGATTGAAGGCGATTTGGATTTTGATAAATTTAGAGCGACGATTCTTTCTCGCATACACATGATTCCAAAGTTGCGCAAGCGATTACTCTATGTGCCTTTCAGTATCGACTATCCGTACTGGGTAGATGATCCCAATTTTGATATTGATATGCACATTCAACATATTGCCGTGCCCAAACCAGGGGATTGGAAGGGCTTGCGAAAAGTAGCGTCTCAGATTTTTAGCGAACCGCTAGATCAATCTCGGCCCTTATGGTCTTTCACTTTTGTGGAAGGTATAGACAATATACCACAGGTTCCCAAAGGCTCGGTAGCTGTCATCTCTAAAATCCATCATGTCGCGATTGATGGCGTGGGTGGTGCTAGTTTATTGAGTTTGATTTTTGACTTCACACCAGAACCCAAGCCTATACCGGAACCCCGGCCTTACACGCCTGGTCAGTTACCCAATGAAATAGAAATGATGCTGCGAAGCTCTATGAGTTTTGTAGAAAAACCCTTAAAATTTCCTAAGCTAATTAGCGAAGCCGTAAACGCCTCTTTCAAGGCAGGTATGTTGACTCGGGTCAAAAAGGTCGCCCTTCCGACGGCTCCTTTCACCGCCCCTCAAACGCCGCTGAATGGCCTACGATCTCCACAACGTAAATGGAATTCGGCCATTTTATCGCTAGACCGGGTAAAAGTGCTCAAGAACACCATGAAGGTGACATTGAATGATGTGCTTTTAGCTGTTTGTGCCGGTGCATTACGCCGTTATTTACTAGAAAAAGATAAACTTCCACTGAAGCCGCTGGTCGCCATGGTTCCTATTTCGACCCGATCCAAAGGGGAAGAAGAGGAAGAGGGCAATAATGTTTCCTCTATGCTCGTACAGTTGGCCACCAACATTGAAGACCCGATCGAACGCCTGGAAACGATCCATGAAAATACACTCCTGGGGAAAACCTACCAAGGTGCCATCGGCGCCAAGACTTTGGCGAATATGGCCGAAGCCGTACCCTTTGGAATTGCCAACCAGGCAGCGAGGCTTTATTCTCGCTTCCAGGTTTCAGAGATGCACAATCCTGTCTTCAATCTCACGATTACCAATGTACCGGGTCCACAATCTCCATTATATCTAAATGGCCATAAATTGCTATCCATCATGGGAATGGCTCCCATCATTGATGGAATGGGCTTAATCATTACGATCTTTAGTTACAACGGCATGATCACTTTGAGTCCTACTTCGGACGCCAAAACCATGCCCGACATTGATACATTTTCCCGCTACCTGCGTGAGGAGGCCAATGACCTGGAGGCTGCGGTCTTAGCGCGAAAAGACAAAAAGAAAACAGTCAAAAAGAAGGCCCAAACTGCCGCTTCTGATGCGATTTTCGCCCACTTCAAGAAGCACTTAAAGCTCAATGCGGCTCATATCAAACCCAACAATGGTTTGTTTCAATTTGTCATTACTGGCGATGTCCCACGCGAATGGCGCGTCGACCTGAATCAATCTCCGGCGGTGGTGAGAAAAGGAAAGGTCAAAGCACCTGATACTACCTTCACGATAGCCGATGAGCATTTGGTCAAAATTGGCCAAGGGAAAATGAACTTACAAGCTGCTTTTATTCAAGGTAGGTTGAAGATTGATGGCGATTCTTCTAAGGCGATGAAGCTGGGTACGATATTGGCGAAATTGCCGAAGATTTGATGGGAAAGAGATGAAGCGGTGAAAGGGTGAAGAGGTGAATGCCACACTCTTCACCTCTTCACCCTTTCACTTCTTCGCTTCCTCCCTTATCTCCCCTACCCCGGATCCGCCTCCGAGCCCGAGCGCTGCCGCAGCAATCCCTTGAAAGCATCTCGGACCGTATTCCCTTCGTGTACGACTCTATACACTTCACTAGAGATAGGCATCTCAATATTGAGTTGTTTGGCGAGTTCCATGACGACGGTACAGGTTTTCACTCCCTCCGCTACCATCGACATTTCATTGATAATTTCATCCAGTGTGCGGCCTTGGCCGAGGTGATAGCCGACATGGCGATTGCGGCTAAGGGAGCTGATACAGGTCGCGACTAGGTCTCCCATTCCCGCCAAGCCAGCAAAAGTCTGGGGTCGGCCGCCCATGGCGACACCCAGTCGTGTGAGTTCGGCTAAACCACGGGTAATCACGGCTGCCCGCGTATTATCGCCTGCGCCCGCGCCATCACCCATGCCTGCTGCAATAGCAATGACATTCTTCAATGCACCGCCTAATTCGCAGCCAATCACATCTTCATTGGTATAAACCCTGAATAAGCCCGTCGCAAACACTTTTTGTAGGGCAATCGCTATCGTATCATCCACCATAGCAATCACACTAGCCGCCGCTTGGCCAGCTACAATTTCGCGAGCTAAGTTGGGGCCCGTTAATACGCCGGCTGGATGGCCAGGCATTATCGTTTCTATCACCTCCGTCATTCGCATTCGCGTGCCTTGTTCGAGTCCTTTCGAAAGACTAACAATCGGCACCCAGGGTCTTATATATGGCTTGGCATCCTGTAAAACCGAGCGAAAACTATGCGATGGGATTCCCATCACAATGACATCCGCATCTTGTACCGCCTCTTTTAGGGAAGTGGTAGCCTTCAGTGAGTTCGTCAGCATAGCACCAGGTAGGTACCTTTCATTGCGATGATGTTCATTAATCTCGGCAACCGTTTTGGCATTTTTAGCCCAAAGGCAAGTGGGCGTATTTTTGGCGGTCAAAGAGGCCACGGTTGTACCCCATGAGCCGCCGCCTAGAAGGCCTACACGTAACTTCATATGATTAGTAAGTTAGTTAGAGCTTGATTGAAGGACAAATACTATTTCTTGGGATCCTTAACTAATTGCCCATTGGTTGGTTTCGCAAGCGGTTCCTCTGGTTCTTGGCCCAATTCTTTGAGGTAAATGGCTCGGATCTTGGCAATTCGCTGATCGAGTTGTTCTTTTTTCCATCGCTTGGTAGAGATCGGAGGGAATGCGACCACTTCAATCGCTACTGAACGTAGAATATTCGTTCCACGAGGCATGGCGTCATGCGCATTACGTATTACAACGGGAACGATCGGGACGCCAGCTTCCATCGCCAAGTGGAAAGCCCCCTTCTTAAAGGTTCCCAGCTTATAATCTCGGCTTCGGGTTCCCTCTGGGAAAATAATGATGGAGGTTCCATTCTTGAGGGCATCTACCGCCGGCTTCATACCTTCAATAGCCTTTTCTCTGTTCTGTCTATCGATAAATATCACACCTGAAGCGGTCATCAACTGACCAATAAAGGGTGCATTTTTGAGTTCCTTTTTCGCAATTCCAGTAGCATCTTTCCGGATGAGTTTCGATACGATAAAGAGATCGACACTGCTCTGGTGGTTGAAGATAAACACCGCTGGTCGTTGCGACCATAAATGCTCTTCTCCTTTTACAACCAATTCAATGCCGGCAGCTGCCACTACCAAATCGCCCACGGAAGCCATTAGCGAATTGACACCATCCTGCCAGGATAAATTAAAGGCGCCCTTTGTTAAGCCTGATATCACCGCTGGCACTAAGCTGCCTAGCGCTGCCCCAGTCCGTACGAAGCTAATTAATCCAGGTCGCGCTTCGTCATTAAAACGGAATACGGGCCAGTTATTCTTGAAAGCTAAAGCGGATAATTTCGTATCGGGATTGATCGGGCGAGGATAGCCCACAATTTCCAATAAAGGAGCATCAGCCACACTATCTGTGTAGAAATAACATTTAGCTAAATCGAGCTGATAATCTTCAGCCAAAGCTTTGGCAGCAAACGCCTTTCCATCGCCCCAACAAGCCGGCTCTACAATATTCCCCGTAAACTTCCCATCCTTTACTTCCATTCGTGTACACATTACGTGATGGATGTTCAGGTCCCTCGCAATTGGATCTACCTGATAGGGAGTGGCTGCAGAAATGATGGCTACGGTATGGCCTCTGTCTCTTATAC
>CAJXUM010000316.1 GCA_913060855.1 uncultured Lewinella sp.
GAGATCAGCCTCGGTCTCGTGGGCTCGGAGATGTGTATAAGAGACAGAAACTGGGTTCGCCTGCAGTCAACGTATGACTGTTTTTATGGAATTGTGGATTATCATGCGATGACCATGCCTTATTCTCCCGATAAACTGCGGGCGAACGTATGGGACTTAGCTTTTAATTTATTGGCTTGTGGTATAAAGAAGGAGCACCTTTTTATACAGTCGTTGATACCGGAACATGCTGAATTATCATGGATATTAAACTGCTTTGCTTCCTATGGTCAGCTTACAAGAATGACCCAGTTCAAAGATAAAAGTGCACAGAGTAAGGATAAAAGTGATGACAATTTTATCTCTGCCGGCTTGTTTGACTATCCAGTACTTCAAGCGGCGGATATATTGATTTATCAAGCCAGCTTTGTACCTGTCGGGAAAGATCAAGAGCAACACCTAGAGCTATCGCGTAATATTGCCCTTCGTTTCAACCATGTAATGGGTAAGGAATACTTTGTTTGTCCAGAACCCCTATACACAGAAATTCCAAAGGTGATGTCTACTGCTGATCCTACTCGTAAAATGAGTGCGAGTTTGGGGGAAAAGCACAATATTGACTTATTTGCAGAAGAGGCTCAGATTCGCAAGCAGATCCGTTCCGCCGTTACAGATACAGGCGAAACACCAGAAGGAGAAATGAGTCCAGGGGTAGAAAATCTATTCAGCTTGCTCAAAGCTTGTCGCCAAAATGAGGCCTACGATAGTTTAATGGCTGACTATCAGCAAGGACAACTTAAGTACGTTGACCTCAAGAAAGCCGTAGCCGATGCTTTGGTTGGTGTTAGTGCTCCCATTAGAGCGAAAAAGCAGGAGCTTCTCAGTGATAAAAAATCAGTCAAGAATCAAGTAAAAGCTTCCTCTGCTGAGATTAGAAAAAGAGCCCAACAAACCGTGAAAGAAGTAAAAGAAATAACAGGACTTTTAAATGTCCGGTATTAAGTAAGTTCTTGGACGTAGTTAATTTTCTTTTTGTCCAGATAAGGCAAAAAAGAAGCCGCCCAAAAAGCGGAAGTTAAATGTGTTCAAGAACTTAAGGGGTTTAAAATATAATGCTTTGTCACGGATTACTAAGAGTCTAAGGAAGTACCGGGTTTACCATAAATACTTTGGCTTAAGCTTAGCCAGCTTAGTATTTATTAGTGCGCTTACTGGTGTTTTTTTAGGTTGGAAAAAAAACGCGGCTTGGCTTCAACCTGTTACGCAAAAGGGCATTAGTAAGGACCTCAGCCAATGGAAATCCATGGTTGAATTGGCCGACTTGGCCAAAACGGCCTTGTACACCGCCCAGCCTTCCCAAAAAGATAATCCGATCGATCGCATCGATGTCCGTCCTGGAAAAGGGATGGCTAAAGTACTATTTGAAAAAGGTTGGTGGGAAGTGCAAATCGATGGCGTAAATGGGGAGGTGTTCTCTGTGGCTAAGCGACATTCTGATTGGATAGAGAAGTTGCATGATGGATCGATTATCAGCGATTTGTTCAAATTGATAACGATGAATGTGCTAGGTATCGGATTGCTAATTTTAATGATGACAGGCTTGTGGCTTTGGTATGGTCCTAGGATATATCGAAGATTGAATCGAAGGAGATGATGGAAATCGTAATTGAGCAAATCGCTTAGGGTAAGTAATAATCAATCCTGACAAAAGTAAGACTACAGCAATTTCCCCAGTCACACCGCAGGAAACTTCAGAATGCTAAGCCCAAGCAGATGTAGGTTGCAATATACAGATCCGATAAACCCCCGAAAATGATAAAAACCACCGACTATATCGCCTCATTTCAAGATAGCCCATTTCAATCTTATAACACAACGCCTTGGCTGCTGATACCTGAGCTGCCCAACTTGATTCGGCAAGAATTATTACAACTCGATTCAACATATCATATCAAAGACGAAGTAGCTATTCACGAAAGTGCTACCGTTGAAGCAGGAGCTATACTAAAAGGCCCATTGATTGTTGGTCCGCAGTGTTTTATTGCGGCCCATGCTTATATTCGAGGTGGAGTTTATCTACAACAAAAGGTGACCATTGGCCCTAGTTGCGAGATTAAGACTAGTATCCTATTCTCTCATACCAGTATTGCTCATTTCAATTTTATCGGAGATAGTATTATCGGTGGCCACGTAAATTTTGAGGCAGGCGCCCTGATGGCCAATCACTACAATGAGCGAACAGATAAACGGATATTTATCCAAATAGGAGAGCGCAGTCAGGATATTGGGGTAACCAAATTTGGAGGGGTAGTAGGAGACCAGGTTCGAGTGGGGGCCAATGCAGTATTGTCGCCAGGCACATTACTTGCTCCCGGTACAATCATTGGTCGATTGGTCTTAATAGAACAAAATCCTTTTCCAGGAACCTAATTGGCTCTCGCGCTGTTAATACAATTACAAAGAAAACAACCCAATAATTATAAAGTCGAATAAAGTGGTCTCTTATGATCCAGTTATAGTAGATCAAACGATCCTATAAACTGCTAAAGCTATCTAGACTTTCTGCGACAATTTGATTTAATTTTTGGTATGTTTGTAATTCTTCGTCGAAATGAGAATTAGGGGTAGATATCTGTGTTAGGGAGCCGTTTACCACTAGTTTTTATCTTCTTCAGAGAATATTTCCTTAACTTAAATTATTCTATGGCTAAATCACAGCAGTCTTTCAATAAGAAAGAAAAAGAAAAAAAACGCAGAAAAAAACGTAAAGAAAAAGAAGAAAGAAGAGTTCTTCGAAAAGCTGAAAAGCTGGAAGCTGGACCGAAATCATTCGAGGATATGTTATCCTATGTAGATGAAAACGGAAATATTACCAGTACCCCTCCGGATCCCTCCAAGAAAAAAGAAATCAAAGTAGAAGATATTCATATCGGTGTTCCTCCGAAAGATGACTCCCCTGTAGAAACTATCCGTAATGGACAGGTGAAGTTTTTCAATGAGGAGAAAGGATATGGCTTCATTATCGATATGACTACTAAGGACAGTATCTTTGTACATGCTAATGACACCTCCGATTTATTGCAGAGCAACGATAAAGTTACTTTTGAAGTAGAAAATGGATTTAAAGGACCTAAAGCGGTTAATGTTAGGTTGGTAGAGTAATCTACAGCGAGGCATTACCTTAAGCGAGCTTAAGCATTTAGCGCTTCCTACAGAAATATGCAGTAGCGATTTTAGGTTAGCTATTGGAAGGTTTGACGGAAAATGAACGATCAGAAACTTCCTCTTTCAACAGCTTAATTGATCTAACTTCTACTCACTGTCTCAAGACAGTACATACTACCAAAATACCCAATGCCCTTTCATTTTACCTAAGGTATCTACCTCTAGGGTAGGGGCTGGTATTTTTATCCAGTGAAGAGCATTTAGAACTGACTTAAGAAACCTGTTTTGGGTAGGTATACGAGTCAAGTCGATATCTAAAGAGAGGTAGAATTGATTGCTTCTTGGAAAGGCATCGGTAGGTAATACAAATGTATTATCTGCTTCGTCAGTCCAACTATTCCCATAGCCTCCATACAAACCATCCGCACCATAACCTACGGCAAGATTTAACCATTTGGGAAATCGCCTATCTTGTTGTTGAGGGCCTAGAAAAGAAGAAATGTTAGCGGAAGCCCAGATGGTCATGCCGTTGTAATCCTTGAGAAAAGTTTCGAAAAAGCCGCTGCCGTATAGTTCATTAGCCCGTTGCTGGGCTGAACTTATGGCATCTCCATTTTGGGCAGAAATGGGAAGCTGGCTGTAGGTGGGACGAGTGTTGGATACCTTCATCGTGATGCGTTGTTCTTGCCAGAGCAATTCTTGCCCAACAAAAACACCTACTCCTAATGTATTGAAACCCATATCTGCCCAGGAAAAGCCCCACTTTGCAGAAAACCCATCCATCACCTCTATTGTCGTTTGTAGCAAAGTGCCTACCGCCGCGCCGGTCCACATGGCTTTGCGTCGGTCCATTCCTGTCCAAAGCGCTCCACCAAAACTTAGTCGACTTTCCATCGCTGCCGTAAATAAATGCCCAGCCTTATCCATATTTCGCCACTCATCCCAATCATCGAAAGTGTGAAAGGAGGTTAACTCATAGTCTTTGTACCAGGTTTCATACAAACCAATAGAGAAGCTAGTATAAATGACTCCACCGGCAATGGCGCAGGTCCAAAAGCGGGTATTATGGAAGGTATCGGCAGGTTCTAAAAAGGGAAGGCGGGGCTCGGATTGAGCGGTTAGCGTGCTAGCTGATAGTAGCCATAGCAATACGCTAAAGAGTAGAGCGGGGCGGGATGCTTTCATCTAGCAAAGGTAAGAATCGTAGGCGGAAGTGAGAATGGCAGTCCACAATAATAGAGGAATGTAAATCACATTCAGCTACTTAATCTTCCCACTTCCGCCTAGCCTATTTATTTTTTATCCTGGCGCGCAAATACTTTCTGGAGTAGTTCTGTGCTTCGGATGGCTGGATCTTCTCGGATTTCTAATTCCTTTTTCTCTACCATACCAAACATGCCAGTAAGCGCTTGTCTGGTCACATAATCATCCAACTCAGGGTTCGTCTTTTTGGTAAAAGGAATCTTGTTGTAGGCGGTTACCGCCGTTTTCCAATACTCACGTGCATTGACCTTGTCTAATGATTCAATGATGACTGGCTTGAATTCACCGTATAGGCTCTCGAATGTGCTACTTTCCAGATAACGGGTAGCCGCATCTTTCTCACCCATTAGAAGATTCATGGCATCCTTGAAGGTCATTTTCTTGATGGCCTCCACAAAGATAGGCTTGGCTTTATTAGCTGCATCTTCAGCTGCTCGGTTCATTTTTTCGATCAAATCAGCCTCTACATTCCCAAAGCCCGGAACGGCCTTTAGCTTATTAGTGACCTTTTTTACATCCTCCGGAAGTAATATTTTATATGCACTTTGGTAGTATCCATCTTCGGCAGATAGGAAGCTTACTGCTTCACCAACACCCGTATTGAGCGCTTCCTTGAGCCCCATCCCTACTTGCCCCCCATCGTCTGTACCGGCGATTTGGTCTTTTGCTTTTTTTAGAAAACCTTTTAATCCTTGCGCTTGCACACTGGTAAATGCAAAAAGGACTAATAGTAATAATGTCGATCGTTTAATCATCTGTTGTTATTTTTGAAAATCAAAACAGCTATTCAATAGCGATTGTTTCATGAAGAAAATAGCTTACAAATGTAAAACGCTTAATTCTCCCGAATATGCGTTAAGCTGATGTTAAAATTCTATAAGGCATTCAAGGGAAGGCCTCGTAAGGTCAATTTCCCCTTTGCTAAACAACAGGTCAATAAACGTAAAGCAAGCACTTTTACCAAAAGCTCTTAGGGCAGTTGACGCGGTCTCCATGGAATAATCGATAGCCTAAATGAATTTCATTGCTACCTGCTGCTGCTGTTCGTATCTTAGAGAATACCATGTCAAAAGAGTAGCTCAACTCAATCCGATTATTAATCAATAAGCCACCAAAGAAGGCAAAGGAGTCATCTCGTCGATAACTTCCGCCGAGCCAATACTGATCTGCTACCACGAACTTGGCGTTCAAGTCATAAGAAATCGGGGCTCCAGCAACCATTTTAAATAATACGGAAGGTACTAGGTTTAGACCTTCACCCATGTTTACATTGAATCCAAGCATGGCATTGTAGTGTCGTAAGAACACATTCCCCGAAGTGATTTCTAGGGCAAAGTCTTGGTCACTATAGTCCATATTAAATAGCTGAAAAGAAGAGGCTCCCGCAAAGAAGTTTTTATCGTAGAGCCAAAACCCTGCGGAAAAATTCAATAAACTCTTGCTGATCAGTTGTTGTATAGCAGGATCATCCTGGTGCAATATATGATCAGTATAACCCGCGGGATCATAGGCAAAGCGTTTCATTCCTGCATTCAAACCAAAAGAAAGCCGCAGCCCCTGCGCACTGAGGGGGAAGTTGTAAGCAAAAGTTAGGGCTCCTGTACTTTGTTCCAGGGGGCCGGTTTTATCATTGGTCAATATCAATCCCATAGAGACTCTACTTCCGCTAATGCGCCTGCTTTTTTGCTGCGCAATAGATCCATTGTTGAGGGTGGAATGCCCGGAGAAATAGGCCGTCTCCGGCGCGCCTTCAAAGCCGCTCCATTGGCTTCTGTATCCAGCTTGTAGGTGTATAAAATCTTCTGTTCCGGCAATAGCTGGATTGACGAGGTAAGGATTAATTACAAATTGAGTGTACTGCGGTAATTGCTGGGCAAATAAGGCACAAAAACAACAGTTGAATAGGATAAAAAGAAGGAGTGACTTGCTATTTATATCGATCATTATATATTTCAATTGAATGGGTCAGAAGGATGACTAGGATTGAATGATTATCTGATAATGGTTACATGGCCCGTTACGGCCTTGGTCCCGAATTGATTCAGGTCAATGACAAAGTAATAGGTCGCTAGGGGCAGAGGCATACCGTTTTGACTGCGACCCTCCCATTCGTTATTATAGCCCTTCGATTGATAGACAAGCGCTCCCAAACGATTGTAGACCGATACATTGGCATTGGGGTATTTGTCAATATCATCTACGTACCAAGTATCATTCATCCCATCTCCATTCGGAGAGAAGATTTGAGTAGGATCGATTTGATAAATTACATCTACCTCTATATCTCCTTCTTCGACGCATCCGCCTGCCGTTACTACTACCGTATAGAAGGTAGAATCAATAGGATAAACCGTTGTCTTCAATTGATCGCTATCAAAACGATTTCCTGATTCATCCAACCACTCGATCGAATAGGGGATATCTGTTGGTGAAACCTCAATAGCAACCGCTATGTCCAAGGGATCATCTTCTTCTACTTCATGGGGCCCACTTGGTGTGATTTGAAGACTTGAAATAGGCACTTCTATGGGCGTTTTTGGCCCCTCACAACCTGTCTCTTATACACATCTGACGCTGCCGACGAAGAGG
>CAJXUM010000317.1 GCA_913060855.1 uncultured Lewinella sp.
GATCTCCACTATCCTCTTCGTCGGCAGCGTCAGATGTGTATAAGAGACAGATATAAGGCCACCGGAATTTTACCCGAAGAAAAGCACGCGCTTACTGATCAGCTACCCGATAATGGGATACAATTAATACAAATATTGAATAGCAAACGCTCCAGCATCAGCTACACTCGGCGTAAGATTGATCAATTAGCAAAATTAGCAGGAAGACACCCCGATAAGCTGAAAATAAGCGATTACGAAACCAAATTAAAAGAATTAGAACGTGAACGCGATGCCATCCAAGCGAAGATCAACCAAATTGCTGTTTGAGCTTACCGAGTTTAAAAAGGCAACCAAAGTCGAGCGTATGTATATGCACTTGCTCGACCCTTTCCGGTATCAGTTACGAGATAGTGAGGATGAATACCTCAAAGTACTAACTGAGGCCTATAGCATTATATGCGAAGGACGACCGACTCGGGAGTCTCGCCGCATCGTACGAGAACGACTTGAAGGCCGTACCAGCTACCGCACGACCGCTATTATCAAAGATTGTCAAGACTTATACGGAAGATTCGAGGAGGTAAACCAGCGAGTGCAAGCCGGTATATATCGAGACAAGCTACAGCTCCTAGCTAAGAAAGCCGAGCAAATTGCAGAGATAGCCGAAAATGAGGCCGACGCTATTAGCGCCATCAAAGAAGCGCGGCGGTGCTATGAGTCATTGATCAGCCTAGACCAAGCCAACAAGATCGAGCTAAATAAAGATATCGATACCAACTTACCCGAAATAGAATTTACTGAAAGCTTAAGCTTATCCTTGGGAGAACATGCTGAAGATGCCGAAATAGATACTTATGAGCCGCACGAAGAAAATATTTCTTAATAACAAGCAGCGTAGATTTATCAACGCTCGGCAAAAAACCCGCTGCTTTGTCGGTGGGCGTGGCTCCGGCAAGTCCACTTGTATCGGCGTGGTCAATCGTATGCGAGCTGCATTAATGCCTCGCGCCAAAGTTTTCTTTGCCTCCACCACCTATAACCAAATACTAACCAAGACACTACCCGCCATAGAAAACATGTGGCAAATGATGGGCATGCAAGAGGATATACATTATGTAGTAGGCAAAAGACCCCCCAAGCACTTTGATCTCCCCTACTCCCCTCCTCGCAATCATACCAATGTGATAAGCTTAATGAATGGCTATTGTATAGAGATGCTGAGCATGGACCGCGCCGACTTAGCGAGGGGCGGCTCTTATGATGGTGGAGATATAGACGAGGCCGCGCTAGTCAATAGTGAGGACTTCCAAAAGATACTAATACCCTCTATTCGCGGCAACTCTCACCGCTTCCGCACCCATTGGCACCAGAATGTAAACCTATACACCACCATACCGTGGAAGCCGAGCGGGTTTTGGATATTCGACTTTGAGGAGAAAGCAAAGATATACCCAGACGAGTACTATTATATTGAATCTACTGCCTATGATAATATAGAGATACTTACCCAAAAGGGCATAGACCGCATGCAGCGAGAAATGGGATATCTAGCCTTCCAGGTAGAAGTGATGAATAAGCGCATCACTAAGGTAGAGGACGGCTTCTATAGTGCACTCGACGAGGACAAGCACGGGTACACCCCTACCTACGAATATGGCGAGGGGGAGCGGGGTATCACCGTCACCGGCACCAAGGACGTAGATAAGGAGACCTTTCTTGAGCTATCATTCGATTTCTCTGGTTGGTTCAATTGTGTGACGATATGGCAAGAGTCTAAAGGCGAGGAGCATTGTAAGGATGCGCTACACGTAAAAGGATCCAAGAAGCTAGACGACCTTATCGACCTATTCGCCAATAAGTACAAAGGGCACCACCGTAAGTTTGTACGTATATGGGGAGAGCCAAGGGGGCACGACCGGCAGCCTATGACGCCCTCTATATATGAGAGCCTCACGGCTATGTTCAACCGAAAGGGCTGGCAAGTAGAGATCGCAGTACCACCAGGTAGGCGCACCTCCAACCATAAGGATAGGCACACCTTTGTTAATGAAGTACTATCAGAATCAAACCCCTCCTACCCCAAGGTGCGATGGAATGAGGACAGCTGCAAAGATGTTATCATCGCAATGAACAGCACCCAGGTTCGCCCCGACTTCACCAAGGATAAGAGCAAGGAGAAGATACGCAGCTTCCCACAAGAGCACGCCCCACACTACACCGATACAGTAGACTACTACCTAGTACAAAAGCATGGCTGGCGCACAATGAACCATGGCAACGTGGGAGCGGGCGAGGCAATGATCATCTGATCGCCTCTGCATATATCCCCAAATTTTGCCACATTTTAATTATAAAAACTCTAATCCGCGCCCGCCGTTTTTCAAAATGTGGTCCACGTGGGCTATTTTTTTCTACTTAACATAATATTATTACACAGTATATTATATACTAATAATTTACTTATATATGGACTTGATTTTCAAGGTAACTACGACCCCGAGCGGCTCAGACAATGAAAGGCTCAAACATACCAATTTTGAGGACCACTACCCTAGTGCTCACACCAATATGGCATGGAAAACCGTAAAGCCATACGTGCGCCAATCAATCAAAAAGTACGTCTTGCCATATATAGGCAGCGAGATTTACGACGATTTGGCTAGTAAGTTTCAAAATGGCGACTCGCTCACCGATGAGCAAACCGAAGCACTAGAGCTTTTGCAGGATTGCGCGGCCTATTATTGCGTTTATCATGCCATGCCACATCAAAATATTGTGCTAGCTGATACCGGAGTGCAGCAAAACACGCCAGAACATAGCAGCCCCACCAATCAATGGAGCTTCAAGCTCGCCCGGTGGACCGCATTGCTAGAAGCCGATAACATACTCGACCAGCTCCTCGCCTACTTGGAGCAACAAATAGAGGATTCAGTAGCCTATTTCGACTTATTCAAGAACTCCTCAGCCTATAATGTCAAGGTGAGTAACTTTTTCAGGCACACCAGCGAGCTAGACGAGTACCTAAACATCAACAATAGTCGCCGTGCCTTTGTAGCGCTCACCAAGTATATTACTAAGGCTGAGGAGCAATACCTCTACCCTATTCTTAGAGAGGATTACTTCAATGAGATCCGCGACGAATTGAAGGGTAATAATCTATCAGCCGAGAATACCACGCTATTACCTAAGATACGCAAGATGGTGGCCGAATTTGCTTTAGTTGAAGCTATCCCGCACCTTTCTCTACTAATAGAAGGGGATGGGTTTAAGATTGTAAGTAGTACCGATCAGTACGACAGTAAGCAAAATTTAACCAACAAAAACCACATGGACGCCATACAGGCGCTCAAGTACAAGGCCGAAGAAAATGCCCGAATTTACCGCGCCGATTTAATCCGATTTTTGTATGATAATGCCGATGATTACGCCACTTGGAAAGCCGGAGGCTACTATGTAGAACCTACCGAGACGGGAGGGGTTACTCAATCTGATAGCAGTATTGGAGCTGTGGGGATATTCTAACTAACCATGTCACAAATACAGAACAATAACTTATTTATTACATACTCAAAGCTTGACACTTTGTGGCAAAAACTATCAATCATTTGACACTTAGAGGGATCATTTGACACTTAGAAGCCGTATTTGACACTACTTGACACTTTCAAAACCTACAACTAACTAACAACCAGTTGGTTATAATTAAAAGTGTCAAAGTGTCAAATCTCTTCTTATATATATGATTATGAGACTTCCAGTAAGATCAATTCATACTAAAACAAGATGAATTTAATGTCACAATTTGGGGAATTTATTTTTTAAATTATCAAGATCACTCACCCCCATCTGTCTTAAATACTCATTGACTTGATCAAGTGAATGATGCCTAAGCTGTAGTTGTAATTCCTTTACCCCTACCCCACTCTTAGCGGCCATCACTGCACCGGTATGTTTCCAGCTATACAACTTGTATTCTACCCCAAAACCTAGCTCCCTTAATATCTTCCTATGCCGGGTACTCATGGTGTTTAATCCGATGGGTTTACTATGATCTTTATGAGAGGGGAAAAGGTACTCATTAGGTTTGAGTGTGTTTACGTATTTAAGGTGAGGAAAAAAGGGTTTAGGTATAGCTACATACTCTGTCTTGTGATTCTTAGAAATGGAACTCTTAACTATCAAACTTTCTTCACTTAGTAGTATATCTGAAGCTCTAAAATGACGCAACTCTCCAGGGCGTATAAAGCAGTAGTATACAAACTGGACAAACAACCATAACTGAGGATCTTTAGCAGATATATATTTTTTGAGTCTAGCTATCTGGTGAGGTTGAAAATACCTAGCCGGTCGCCTATGTTCTTTTAGGTGGGGAATATCTTCTACTCTATGCTCCTCTCCTATTGCTTTGAGTACCGTACGTATCTTACTCAGATAATTACTATAGGTAGTACTATGCCTATTATGCTTCAACCATTTAAAAAAAGCTTCTACTTCCATTTTTTCAAGTTCCTTAGAACATCTACCAAACATCATGTTAAGCTTACTCTTAATAGTCTGATAGGTTTTCTTTCTCCATACAGGCCGATTATCCTCTACGTATTGGTAGCACTTATCCTTAATGGTTACTACAGGGATAGCCAATTCAATCTTAAGCTTACGCTTTAATTTCCTCATGGCTTCCTTACGTTCCGCTATAGTATGGTATTTATTAATCTCCCCGTAAACTCTCATTCTGTCACCATCTCTATAATAGTACAGGAACCAACGCTTACTTAAATCATCTGGAAAGTATGCCTTGATCTCAGGCAAACATTTTTTTTCTTCTACCATAAGACATTTATAGTAGAAGTAGGGTTATTTAATAGGTAAGAGACAAAGAGAGACAGCAACTATTTACATAAACTACTGTCTCTCAATGCTTAAAGTATTCTGTGGAGACGGCGAGAGTCGAACTCGCGTCCAGAGAAAGCCTCCGAGAGCCTTCTACATGCTTAGTTCCCAGTTGAATTTTCGTGAATGCGAAAGGATTGGAAACCCTCCTATACTCATCCCTTATCTCCTGAATTTCGACTAGTAATCGAAGCGGGTTACTAGTCTAGCCTGAAAGTTGGTTGATGTGCGTCATGCTGTGTATCAGGCGTCAAGCGCAAGGCACAAAGGCTTTCTAATTCCTAGAACTAGGCAGCCATGGCGAACTGTCTGTTGCCATTTGAAAAGTTGTTACTAGTCATTTTTTGCGGAGGTAAACTAGTATGCTCCGGCATGCTTACTAACGAATAATCATTCCTGTCGATTCCGTTACGTCCCCATGTGCTGCTTTCGCAGCGCTTTTTGCTGTTTTCTCCTTTGAGTAAACAGCCTGCAATAATAGAAACTTAATTTGAAGGAAAAAAGTTCAGTGGGGAATAAATTATAAGGAATGAAGAATACATCACTAAGGCTTTGAGAATCGTTAAAGTTTTCCAATTTTTGCGACAAGTGTTTGGAAGTCGGAAATGGCAAATGGGAAATGCGAAAATAACAGGGCTCACCAGGCCATCGCATTGCTGCTTGCTTTCTATGACCTTCCTAGAAAAACGACCAAATTATAGTTCCTAACCAAAGCCACTATCTATGAAGATCGGTATCATCCGTGAACGTAAAACGCCACCGGATACGCGTGTCCCCCTAGCCCCGAAACAATGCCAGCAGTTACTTCAACAAACGGGCTTTGAACTCCTAGTAGAGCCCTCTCCTATTCGCTGTTTCAAAGATGAAGATTATAGCGCCTTGGGTATTCCCTTGGGCTCCGATATGGAGAGCTGTGATATATTGATGGGCGTGAAGGAGGTCCCTATCGATTCCCTTATTCCAGGAAAAACGTACTTCTTCTTCTCTCATACCATTAAGGAACAGCCTTATAATCAAAAATTACTGCAAACCGTATTGCAGAAAAAAATCACCCTCATCGATTATGAAGTGATCACCGATGAATGGGGACGGCGCCTCATTGCCTTTGGCCGGTTTGCCGGAATGGTGGGGGCGCATAATGGCGTGCTGATGTATGGGCGCCGAACTGGCACCTTCGATTTGCCCCGAATGAAGGATTTTTACAATTATGAAGCAGCTCAAAGCCATTATCGAGATCAGCTGACACTCCCACCTATCAGAATTGTGCTGACGGGCACCGGGCGCGTGGGCCAGGGCGCAGCGCAGGTGCTACGAGACATGGGCATTCGACAAGTGAGTCCCAATGACTTCTTGGTTAAAAAATACAAAGAACCCGTATTTGCGCTATTGATGTCGGATGATTATGCGGCGCGCATAGATGGTTCGGCCTTTGACAAAGATGATTTCCATCTATCTCCTGATTTGTTTAAGAGCACGTTTAAGCCTTTCACTAAGGTTTGTGATTTAATGATCAACGGTGTCTATTGGGATAATAAAGCGCCTTCTTTCTTTACCCTGGAGGATATGCGTGAGGATGATTTTAGCATCCAAGCCGTAGCCGATATCACCTGCGATATTGCGCCGATCGCTTCTATTCCGTCCACTTTACGTGCCAGTACCATTGCCGATCCGATTTTTGGATTTGATCCGATCAAGGAAGAGGAGATTGCCGCTTTCTCGCCTCAAGGGGTGGATATGATGACCATCGATAATTTACCTAGTGAATTGCCGCGCGATGCCTCAGAAGCCTTCGGGCAGATGTTTATCGAACGGGTATTGCCGGAGCTACTTGACCCGAATAGTGAAGTGATAGAACGGGCGACAATTGCGCGGGCAGGAAAACTGGCGGGGCATTTTGAATACCTAGCTCAATATGCTGGCCTGTAGCCACCCAATTTATTGGGTAGGCTCAAAAAACCACGCCAAAACACGGGCGCAATGATCGCGGAGCCATAACGGTACAATTCATGGAGCCAACTTTGAGGCTTGCGGATACACGAACGGCCTACAGCAAAATGATAGCCGAGCTATCGGCAGGCGGGGACGGGACAAGGTACACAGCTGG
>CAJXUM010000318.1 GCA_913060855.1 uncultured Lewinella sp.
TCTCGTGGGCTCGGAGATGTGTATAAGAGACAGGTATATGTTTTGCTTTCTTTCAGCAAGCCTGCGATGATTGTCCTTGTCTTTTAGAACAAGCTCGACTAGCCACCGAAAAAGAGGCATTCGAATTGGCCATTCAAAAATATGCTGCGGCTAAAGCATGTGATTCTACATTTATGGTAGCTGTTGATCAAGAGATGATAACAGTTTTTGAAAAGATCAATGAGCTGCGAATAGAGGCCGAAGAAAAGTTGCTAGAAGAACGAGAAAAAACCAAACAATTATTGGCAGAAAAAAAAAGGGAAGAAAAAGCGAATCACTTAACAGCAAAAGCCATTGATGTCAGGGCCAAGGATAAAACCTTGGCTTTGCGGTTATCACACGAAGCTTGTAAAGTCTCGGAAGATCAGAGTCTTTTAGCGCTGAAAACTAGAAGAGATCTACTGGCTGAGACCACTAATCATTTTTATAGTAAGACATTTGAAGGTCATACCCGCCCGATTACAAATGTGACTTTTTCCCCGGATGGGCAGTATATTTTGACAGCAAGCCTTGATAAAACAGTGAAGTTGTGGAATCGGGAGGGAGAAGAACTGCGGATTTTTGCAGGACATACTGGTGGCGTTTTAAGCACTGCTTTTTCTCCGGACGGGAAGTATATCTTAACCAGTAGTATTGATAAGACAGTCAAACTATGGACACTAGAAGGTGAAGAATTGCGCACTTACTCAGACTTTTATAGCAGAATAGGAGAGCTTGTTTTTTCTCCGAATGGTCAATACTTTTTAACCAGAGGTAGTGAATCGCAAGCAAGATTATGGGATCTGGAAGGAAAAGAAATAGTGATGTTTAGAGGTCACTCCGACCAAGTTCGTAGCATAGCCTTCTCTCCAGATGGTCAATATGTTTTGACTGGAAGTGGGGATGGAACGGCTAAGGTTTGGAACATGGAAGGCGAAGAGTTGCTGACGCTTCCAGGGCATACCCGCTCTGTTACTGGTGTTGCCTTTTCCCCTGACGGTCATTACATGATGACGGTATCCTACAGAACCATAACACTCTGGACTTCATCTGGGAAAAAAATCCGTTCATTTTACGGGCATTTAGATTTTATGCATAGGGCCATTTTTTCTCCCGACGGTCGATATATCCTAACAACTAGTAGAGATCAAACGGTAAAAATATGGAATCTTCGCGGCAGAGAATTGGGCAGTTTTACGGGCCATACTGAGGAGGTCCTTTGTGTTGCAATCTCTCCTGATGGTCGTTATGTATTAACTGGTAGTAGAGATGAGACGGTAAGGTTGTGGAATCTTGATGAACATGAAATTCTCAACTTTCCAGAAAATCAGTCAAGTGTTTATGATGTAACCTTTTCCCCTGACGGTCAATTTGTTCTTACCTGTAGTGGTCGTCAGGCTACGCTTTGGAATCTAGATGGCGAAATACTGGCTACTTATCGTGAAGATTGGAATGAGATTACAAGTGTAGCTTTTTCTCCGAATGGAAAGTATATCCTTACAGGTAGTCGTAATGCTGCTAAATTATGGAACCTCGCTGGAGAAGAATTAAGAACAATACGAGGCCACATTCTAGGAGTCAACTGCGTTGCTTTCTCTCCTGATGGTCAATACATCCTGACTGGCGGTAAAGATGAAAAAGCTTTGTTGTGGAGTCTTGAAAGCCCAGGCCCACTGCACTCCTTTGAGCACGCTAATGAAGTTAACAGTGTAAGTTTTTCTCCCGATGGTCAATTTGTTTTGACAGGAAGTAGAGATAAAACAGCTAAGCTCTGGACGCTGAAAGGTGAAGCCCTACATACCTTTTCCGGTCATACGGGGATCATTAAGAGCACGGCCTTCTCGCCGGATGGTCAAACCATCTTGACGGCCAGTGAAGATAAAACTGCTAAGTTGTGGAACTTAGAAGGAGAAGTCCTTCATACTTTTTCTGACTATACCTCTGCTATCAGTAGTGTTGCCTTCTCACCAGATGGTCAATCCATTTTGATGGGTAGTTGGGATAAAACTGCCAGGATTTGGAGTTTGGAAGGTAAAGAGATTCAAAAATTTGCTCATCATTCAAAATTTGTATCAAGTGTGGCATTCTCGCCGGACGGCCAACACATTTTGACCGGTAGTTGGGATCATACGGCAAAACTTTGGAGACTCGATGGAAGAGAAATCCGTAGTTTTACAGGCCATTCTTCTGATATTTATGACATTTCTTTTTCCACCGACGGAGAGTATATCCTGACTGCCAGCGAGGATCATACGGCTAAATTATGGAACCTCAATGGAGATGAATTACAAACTTATGCCGGCCATTCCTCAGTGGTTTTTGGAGCAATTTTTTCGCCGGATGGCCAATATATCCTAACCTCTAGTGCTGACCATACTGCAAAATTATGGAGTCTAGATGGCCGAGAGCTCTTTACTTTTTCCAACCATTGGGGGGGACAAAAGGGTGCTCGCTTTTCGCCGGATGGTCGATCTATTCTATTGGCAGAACGGGATAAAACAATAAAATTATACACTTTTGATGGAGAGGAAATTCAAAGCTTTCCAAGCCGTTCCAATTCTCGTTACCCCTATCTTGTTTTTACGCCCGACGGAAAACATTTTTTGAGTAGAGGTGATAACAAATCCATTAGCCTGTGGAATATCAATGGGAAATTGATTAGAAGAATAATAAATCCAACTGGTACACCTGAAAGCATAGACATTGCACCACGAGGCGAATCCTTCCTGATGAGTGACGATGATGGTATACTTAAGTTACTTAGCCTAGACGGAAAGGAAGGCCGAACCTTATTAGCACCTCCTACTAGTGAATACAATCTATTTGCTAATATCATCAGGAATCTCACTTTTTCTCTCGACGGCCAATACTTTTTATGCAAAGACAATAGCAATAATGTCGCCTTGTGGAGCTTGAGTAGTAAAGCGCCCTTACAAACGATTCTAATGAAGGGTAAAGATCTAATTAGGGGTATTGCTTTTCATCCAGATAATGGAAAGCTTATTTTGATTGCCTCAGGTCGCCAGTTTCATTTATTTCGAAATATGATCTATGAATTGGAGCAGGGAGATCAAGTTTCCCCCCTAAACGCAGAGCAAAAAGTGAGATTTGGGATTGAAGAGGATTAGAAAATTAGTTCTCATAAATATTCATCCTCCTAAGGGTTTAGTTTATTGAAAAGCTGGGGCAGATACTAGATATGGATGTAGTGCGAATTTGTTAGGTGTATGTTTGGACAAGCATGGTTTGCCGCTTGTAGGCAATTAAGGCCTGCCCAAACATACGTTGAAATTCTTAGCGGACGAGACTGACTATCTATAAGCGGCAAATTAGCAGGGCAGGTGATTAAACCTCTACCCTATCCTCTAGCCAAAGACTGATAATCAGATAATAATATCTTGTGAAATTCAACAGCTAAAATGGGGGGGGAATTATACCTAAGCATTTGATCATTACTTAGATCGCCGATCCAATCACATCCCGCTCATTGAGGAACTTCTCTGTTTTGGCACTTTCTACCTTATGGATGATTTTTTCAGATTCATGTCGGTCTCTTACGACTTTGGCCACGGTGAAGCAGGAGGTGACGGTGAATAGATAAGACATCGCCAAGAAACCTTTCATGGCTAAATCCGCCTGTAAATACACTAAGCCTGCTATCATGCCTACAAATGCCAATCCAAAGCCCATCCAAGCCATCGTATAGAACGACTTCGTGTTTTGGTTTTCATAAATATTCATCTTCCCAAGTTTTTAGTGAATTAATGTAATATTTAAGACAGGCCAAAACTGTAGGTTTCAGCTGAATCCCGTCGCTTAAAATAGACCAAGGGGAGAGAACGGTAGACTAAAACTTGAATTTTAGCGAATTTTCGCTAAAATTCAAGTAGCCTGATTCATTTCATAACAAATGCGGCACAGCTAGGCTGCTATTGCTGATAATTGTTACTCCTTCAACATCGTATCGACGATGGCTTTCCTGAATAGTAGCTTGGAACTAGGCTATCTATTATTCTGGTTGGCCATTTTCGACCCAACAATAAATAAGTTGAATAGTTGTATCACTTAATTTTGCACTATTTCTTGGCATGGAAGAATAAGCAGAAAGACGTTGAATAGAACCAAGAAATCGAGCGTTGTTACTTTCACTTGATGTTAGGGCATAGGTACTTAGATTGATACCTCCTGCCTGGCTGCTAGAATCATGACAGCCAGAAGTAGCACAATTGGTATCAATAATGGGTTTAATCTCTGCAGTATAGGTGGGCGTTAATCCCGTGCAGTCATAGGTTTGTGGTTCCTCCACTTCGTCTTTCTCACAGGAAAACAAAAAAATTGGCAGGAGTAAAACAATAAAAAGTATGGATCTGTACATAATGATATATTGAAGCGACTTTAATATAATTATCAGAGGACCTTAGGGGTAAGGTCTATTAGATAAAGTCACCATCATGTTTTTTGTACTCAATTTTTCCTCCTAAATTGGTCAATCGGGTTTGATTGGATCACCTAAGCCCAGCGTAAGTCTGCCCATCAGCTGTGCCCTACCCTAGTTGGCCTGCTCTTTATTTCAAAAAAGGGAACAAGTAAAGATTATAAAGGACTATACTTACTTTAGGGGAAGGGAGAAAGAATGCTGCAAAAAGAAGGAATGAGTTTTACGCCTCCCCCCCGCAACGGATGCTATCCTAATCCTAGCAAACCAATAAAACCTAATCTTAAGTGGGAATGCTTAATCTAGCAATGATAACACCGCTTTCACCGAGGCCATGGCTTCTTCCGGAGAAGGTTTCGACTTGCCTAAGACTCGCAAACCGGTCATTAGGGTATACAATAAGCGGGAAATGACCTGGATATCTTTGGTCTCAGCAATCTGCCCCTCTTTCACCCCCCGGAGCAGAAAATCATAAAAGACTTTTTCTATTCTTTCTTTATGTGCATCTACGACACCTTGAATAGCAGGATCAGCGGGAATCAATTCTGTACTGGTATTTACAATGAAACAGCCCTTGCAATCGGGATCATTTTTATCGTCTTGAATGATTTTGTTAAAGATCATTATCAAGCCTTGTTTAACCTCTTTCTGGGAACGAATAAAGTCACTTAAGCCTTGAAAATTGGTCTCTCGGTAATAGTCAAGTGCTCGATTGAAGAGTTGCTTTTTGCCGCCAAAACTGTTGTAGATACTTGCATTGCTAATGCCCAAGGCCTGAATTAAATCCTTGATGGAGGTATCATAATACCCTTTCTCCCAAAAAAGTGTCATCGCTTTTTTAAGTACTTCTTCTTCGTCAAATTCTATACTCCTTGGCATATGCGAAAATACTGGTCCTAATGTCTAATAGCTTCAAGTGCAATTTAGTTATTCCTTATGGATTTAGCAATGGCGCTACTTGTTCTCCAATTAAAGCAATGGAGGCTAAAAGCTGTTCGTGAGATAGTCTTACATCCATCTGGAAACTAAATCTCGAAATGCCTCCTAGTGCCTCGCTATGGCGTAATATTTTCTCTGCTACTTCTTGTGGGTTTCCAATGACAATAGCTCCTAAATCTCCAATTTGTGCTTCAAAATGAGCGCGTTGCATAGGTGCCCAGCCTCGCTCTTTTCCGACTGAATTCATCACTTTTTCATAACCCGGATAGAAATTCGCAATGGCTTCTTCTCTGGTCGGGGCAACGTATCCAAAGGAGTGCAAACCTACGGTCAATTGTTCAGGCGCATAGCCCGCTTTGGCCCCCGCTTGTCGGTACAAATCAACCAAAGGCCGAAACCGATGCGTTTCTCCACCGATCACGGCCACCATGAGGGGAAGGCCCAGCTCCCCGGCTCGAATAAAGGAGGCCGTTGTGCCGCCTACACCCAACCAGATGGGTAGTTTTTCTTGCAATGGCCTGGGGTAGATCGCTTGGTTGTTTAGTGCGGGCCGGAATTTCCCGGACCAATTGACCACCTTATTATCACGAATGGTCAAGAGAAGGCCCAGCTTTTCGGCAAATAAGGCATCATAGTCATGGAGACTCAAGCCAAATAAAGGGAAAGCGTCGGTAAAAGAACCTCTCCCGGCGACGATCTCAGCCCGTCCATTGGAAATCAAATCCAAGGTGGCAAATTGTTGAAATATACGAACGGGATCAGCGGCACTCAGCACTGTGACGGCACTTCGTAATTTGATGCGTTGGGTACGGGCAGCCGCGGCGGCTAAAATCATCGTGGGTGCGGAATCTAAAAAATCCGCCCGATGATGCTCCCCTATCCCAAAAACATCTAGTCCAACTTGATCAGCCAATGCTATTCTGTCGAGCAATTCTGCTATGGCTTTGGCATTGTTTTTCCGGATGCCTACTGATTCACTTTTGGGTACGGCTGCAAAACTATCTATTCCGATTTCCATGTATATCATTTTAGGGGTTTGCTGAGCGCTTGTTTGGAGGTATATTTTTCAAATAGCTTGCTGAAAGGCTGCTATCTTCTCCGCTAAGTCTATGGCCAGCTCTTTATTAATGAGGGTGTCGTTCTGGAAGTTTTGATGAAAGGCAGGCAAAGAAAAATCAGCGATGACATTGCCCCCAAAGTGAGGCAATAAACCCTTCGTGACTCTTAGTGCGTTTGCTCCTCCCCTTCCTCCGGGCGAAGCCGCCATCAAAAGGATCGGTTTACCTTTCCAAATTTTCATGTCAATTCTAGAGGTCCAATCCCAAAGGTTTTTAAAGGCCGTTGTCATCAAACCGTTATATTCGGCTAAAGAAAGCACTATTCCATCCGAATCCTCGATCAAGGCGCTAAACCGATGTGCATTTTCTGGAATACCAGTGGCTACCTGCAAATCTGGACTGTATAGTGGTAGTTCCAAATCGTTTAAATCGGCGACGGTAACCGTAGCCTCTTCAATTTTATGGGCAACATAAGTGGCTGTCTCTTATACACATCTCCGAGCCCACGAGACCGAGGCTGATCTCG
>CAJXUM010000319.1 GCA_913060855.1 uncultured Lewinella sp.
CTATCCTCTTCGTCGGCAGCGTCAGATGTGTATAAGAGACAGCCTTATTACTCTTGCTATGTTTAAAGGCATTTTCTACAATCGGCAATAACAACATAGGTGCAATTTGATGCCCATTTAGGTTGTCCTGAATACTCACTTGAATATCAGCCAGTCCTCCATGCCGGGTGCGTTCTATCTCAATGTAGTTCTTCAGGTTATCGACCTCCGCCTGCAGTAATACTTCGCCCTTCTGGGTTTCATATATCTGATGACTCAACACGTCAGAAAGTTGTACGAGCATATTTCGGCTCTTCTCGACATCTCGATCCATCATCACAAAGATGGAATTTAGGGCATTAAACAAGAAGTGGGGATTGACTTGTGACTTCAGTAAATTAAGCTCTGTTTCTAGCTTCTGTTTTTGTAATTCTTGGGCCAGTCTTTCCTTTTGGTACCATTGCTGTAACAAATAAAGGGTCATCGAAAAAGTCATCAACATGAGTATTTCAGAGATGATCACGGCTTGTCCTTCCAGCGAAATAAAAAAGAGCGCTACATCACCGGTATTGGCATAGAATTCACTGAATAACCAAAAATGAAAATGGACAGATAAATAGGTCATTAACAAGGTTCCTGGTAGGACAACACTCAGATATTGCCAATACTTCCCTTTAAACAGAAACCGAGGCATCAAGTAAAACAGGTTAAAATATACAAACGGGATATAGGGGATACCTGTGAGTATATTGGTCCTGATATTTCCCAAGAAGTTATTATGAAATGCCAAATCCTTGACGGCCCATAGCAGGATGTATATCACCCAAAATAGAAGATGAAGGGCTAAGAGGTTAAGCTTTTTCTGCCGATGTGAACTCATATAATAACATTTACTTTTCCCGAAAAGAAATAGAAACACCTGCAAAAATCGACCAATCCGAGGCGGGCGTTTTTGGACTCCTTATTGCGCCGTCCGCTGAATAATAATAACCAAACACTTGATCAAATTGCAGCGGATTTCGCAGTGATAGATAAATTACGGTAAAATTACCAGAAATAGACGTCAAATAACTCGCATTAAGGTTGAGGTTGTGATAGTCCTTAGTCCGATCGGCCAAGTATGCTGGATTATTGGGATTGAAGTAAGGTCGGCCAGAAGCGTAGGTGTAAGATAACCCCAATCGCGTTCGGACATTTGTTCGGTAATTGGCTATCACATTCAAGGTATGCTTGGTGGTAAAAGTCGGAGCCGCTACTATAGGAAAATCTCTATACAAACGCTCAGCATCCAAATAGGAATAGGACAGCCAGTAATCCAGTCGTTTGACCAATAGCTTATCACGCCAGAACACGTCAATCCCTCGGGCAAAACCAAAGCCTTCATTGTTATAGTTCAAGCCATCAGCCCTGACCAATTGATCATAATCCTTTTGGTATAATTCTATTCTAAAGGTTTGCTCCTCGGTGATCCATTGGTAGTTAAATATATAGTGATCCGCTTGTTCAAACTGCAGTCCTTGTGGTCGCCACAAGAAATCAGGCTCTGGCTGCTGAAAGAATTGTCCATAGGCCAAAGATACTTGGCTGTTAGCACCCGTCTTATACGCGAGTGATAGGCGTGGAGCTAGATTAGATGTAGCGATCAAGCTATTATTCTCCCCGCGCATCCCCATTCTTAGGGCCAACTTCCGACTGAATTTAATATCCAACTCGCCAAACAAAGCTGTATAGGAATTCGTCAATTCACTTGAAAATGCATTGTAATAATAACTCCCCTCCGATTGTAGCCACTCTGCACCCGTTTTTAACCGCACATTCCCCCACTCCCGGCTTACAGTCAGACGAGACTGCACCGAAGCTTCCTCTGAACCAAAATGATCTTCATCTAGGTCATTCTTATCCTTATCATAGTTCAAGGCTACCAAAGCCTTAATCGACCAGTTTTTATCCAAAAAGCCTTGATAAGTATTGTTCCAGAATATATTATCATTGTTTCCACTGAAAAAACGACCTGTTTCTGGGCGACTCGGATGGGGAAAACCCACGCCAATAGCCCCGTGCTGGTACTGAAAGTAGGATTTAAATAGGGACCCATTGTCGAGACGATGGCGAAACCCCATTGCCCCGCCGCCGCCAGTTGGAGGCTTTGTCCAATTCCGGTTCTGCGGTATTAAAGAAAATAGCGGCTTCAAATTCGTGTAGTTACCCGAAAAAAGTAAAGCGGTTTTCTTCTCCCACACCTTTACGCTTGAGACTCCTAGTCCAGCTCCATTTAGGCTCAAGCTGTATTCATTATTCTTCGGTATATCGTAGGTATTCAGCAACAATACGGAAGACAGCGCTTGGCCATATTCAGCCGAATACCCGCCGGTACTGAAGAGTGTTCCCTTAAACAAGAAAGGATTGAAGCGGCCTCGGGCGGGAACATCTGGCGTATCTCCAAAGAAAGGCTTGGCGACTAGGGCTCCATCGATGATGGTCTTCGTTTCGTAGGCTTCACCGCCTCGTACAAAAATCCCGGTTTCGTCATTCACTTGTGAAACGCCTGGAAGTGTTTGTAGCGCCCCATAAACATCACCGGCAGCCCCCGCATTGGTGACAATATCTAATGGTTTCAATATGGTAATTTTCTTCTCGTCGCTCGCTTCAAAGGCCCCGGCGGTGATGACCACCTCCGATAATTGATTGGAGCCTTTCTTTAACACAAATGATAGAACCAGTTTATCGGTAATTTCAATGGCTTGTTCATAGTTTTCATACCCGAGACAGCTTACCGCAATGATGGCAGCACCTTGGGCTTCTGTTGCAAAGGAAAACTGCCCTTCTTCATCGGTCGAATTTCCATCAAATATGGTTTTAAGATAAACATTAGCAAAAGGTACCGCCTGACCTTTTTCGTCTTTGACCTCTCCCGTAATCAGGTTTTGTGCCGATAAGGAGATAGTGGACAATAGCAAAAAGAGAAGGATTCTCATCGGATTAGTGGTTTAAAGTTTAGCCAATAATTCCGATAATAAATGATGCATGGGAAATTCTTTCAACCCCTTTGTGCAGTACAGTTTCGCGTCATCGATACGACCTTCTCTGCCATAAAAAGCGGCCAAGTAATAATAAGCATCGTCACGCCCCCAGGTAGGCGCCTCGGCATCGGTCAAAATTTGATCTGGGGCAGCCAGGGCTTTTAACAAGTAGGACTCAACTTCCTTGCCTCCGCCGTACTGCTTTGGTTTGTAGAAATCACTTCGTCCTATTCCCAGGAGCGCCCTTAGGTTATCAGGATTCGCTTTCAAGGCCTTCTTATAATTTTTCCGCGCCTTATTGGATAAGCCTATGGCTTCACCCGGATTGAAAGTGATGGACAGACTCAAGATGGACCCTAAGAGCGCATACTCTTCTGTATTCAAGCTTTCTTTTGCGGACAAATAGTCAATTCCCTTTTCCGCATAAGCATTGGCTCCTTTTTCATCTTTGCTGACCATGAGGTACACCGCTCCCTGGTAGGCCGCATAAGCTTGCCAGTAAGTTAGCCACTCCAGGGGTGGACTCGCTTCCATTTCCGCCAGTAATGGCGCTATTTTGTCCGATTGATGGGCAAAAGAAAGGTCTTGCGCCTCCTGAATGCGCTCTTCGATATTTAGGAGTAAGTCTTTAGATTGACTGAAGGCAGCCATACTCAAGAAGGAGAATAAAAAACAGCAGGTGATTACTTTCATTTGTATTGATTGTCAGGTGATTTGAAGGTGATTTTTCCTAAAAGTAATCGCTTCAGTAATCAGATGAAAATCGAATAGCTGCTTAGTAGTTGAGCGTAGATGGATGGGAGAAATAAGTCGATAAGAAAAACTAGCGCTGTGTGCAATACGCTTATCGAAAGCGCTGATTTAAAACACAAAATCGCTAGAGAGTTCAAAAAAGAAGGCACTTTCAGCCACAACCCGAAAGGGCCAAAAGTGCCATATCACTTTACCAGTGATTTTATTTGATTCAGTAAGCTTCTAAATTCTTTAAAACTTCAGCCATTTTATGAGGACGTTGCCTGGTTAATCGCTGAAACTCTATTTTTTCTAATTGCCATAAATATCAGAGCCGCCAGAAGATTTCTGATGAGTTACTTTAGGGCTTCCTTTATAATGAATATCGCTGGCACCATGTGCTTCCATTGATAATTCACCCTTTACGTAAACGTAGGCATCGGAACCACCCTGAACTTTCAATTTACAGTCCTGTGCAACTAATTCTTTGCCTTCGAAATCACTACCTCCACGGGCTGCTACGGTCAATTGTCCGACTTTTCCCTTAAGATTAGCGTCAGAACCGCCGGTAATTTCACAGTCGAGGCTTTTAACATTCAAGTCAAGCTCGACATCGCTACCGCCACTTGCTCTAATTTGAAAAACATCCAGGTTTAAGCTTCCTTTAGAATAAATATCTGAACCACCGGATGCCCTTAATTGCTTCAGGTCTTTGACCGTGACTAATACTTTGAAGGATTTCGAATTGCGAATAGAAGAATTCTTTTCCACTCCCAAGACTAAAACGTCACCGTCTATACTTGTCGTAATTTTATCCGCCAAATTATCATCTGCTTTGACGACTACCTTATCTTGGCTCCCTTGCATGATCACTACATCAACACCACTGCTAGCTTTAATTCCTGTAAAACCACTTAGATTACGGTTTTGCTCAATCACATTTCCACTTCCCTTTACCCCATTACCCCATTGAGCGCTCAAAGTAAAACTCAACAATAGCATCACGGTAAGTGAAAATACAAACGAAGGTTTAATCAATTTAAAGGTCATAATACTCGGTTTTATGCATAGTGAATAAGTAAACACAAACCTAAAGACGAGAAAAAATGAAAGAGGTTGCAAAGAATCGTGTATAACTTATTCTGCTACAGTGTAACACGGCTTGCCTTAGAAGTGATTGTATAGGAATAAAAATGTGATTATCGCATCAATTGTACGTCGCCAGCTAGTAGAAATTTTTCGCCACTCTTCGCCACCACCTCCGCTTCCCAGATATAGACGCCGGTACCCAGCACCTGACCATTGGCGCTACCATCCCAACCTACTCCAGGTTGATTGGTCATTATTTCCTTTCTAGCAAAAAGCTGGTTTCCCCAGCGATCAAAAATCTGAAAGGAGCTAATTTGATAATCTGCAGGACCTTCGATATAGAAAAAATCATTATGCCCATCAGCATTAGGGCTAAAAGCATTCGGTACATAAATCGAAAAATCCCGGACGCTAAAAGGCAATCCAGCAGCAGCTGAGCACCCAAATTCATCTACAATTGCTAGTCGAAGTAATCCAGCTTCTAGTGGTCGAAATTGATAGTTATCGCAATTGGGGCACAAAGCGGTATCCTCTCCATCATTTAGCTCCCAGCGATAGCTTACTACCTTTCCTGTCCCAATTATCAAAGCCTGAACATCCACCTGATCTCCCACCTCCACTTCGATAGGAGTCCCTAAATATACTTGGATATCCGATTCCTTGACTACGAAAGAACCTATAGCTGCTTGGCAATCACTTGTAATAGACAAAGAATACTCGCCGGTTTCTTTGACCCATAGATCGGGACTTGTGGCACCATTGCTCCATTGATACTCCAAACCTGGATCTGTCTCCACTTCTATCAGCAGGCTGTCTCCTGGGCAAATAATAAACTCCTCTTGAGAAAATTTCACCGCCAATTGATCCACAACAAACCGAGTTGGGTCACCTACACTAATCGTCAAAGGATCATCCGAACGAAGAAAAAGAGGGCCTTCTGGATAGAAAGGTTTAGCATCATACAAATAAGCATGATTGGCATAAGTGCCAGCTATCACCTCTTCTTCCAGCCAAGCATCAACTTGAATGACAAATCGTCCAATAGGTAGGTCAATAGAACTAATGGTTAAGGTATTGGTCCCGATACCCATGATAGTGGCAGAGTCACTCCAATCCAGGTGAATAGCCTGAATAGAAATGCCCTGTGGAAGGGTATCTCGCAAACTCAAATTTTCTCTAGGGCTATTCGTTTCATTGACTAAAGTCAGTTCAAATTGCACACTGCTACAGGGGGATAGTTCACGAAAGGATATTTCATTGTAGAGTTCAATCGTATAAGGGCATGAACAAGCATCCTCTGGTGCAGCCGCGATATTTAAAGCATTAAGACGTTCAACATTCCCATTGTCTATATCAAACTTAAACAGGCTCCTGTCATCATATTGACTCCAAGCAGCCCCAATTCCATAAAGCCCCCCCTGTTCATTGAAAAATATAGAGGGGACGATTCCTTCAATCTTGTCGGTAATTGGGTAGCGCTGAGTATCAATGGATCGCTCATCCATATCTATAGTTACCAAGCGTTTCTGTAAATGATCATATCCGAATAATACATTGGTAGTAGGATGAAAGGCTATGTCTGTACAATGGACAACCCCGGCTGAACCAGTGGTTTGAAACACCTCTAAGCTAGTAGGAAAGCCAGGGGTGACAAGGTCTACTTTTGCCACTAGATTATATCGCGATTTCTCATTAAAGCCTAGCATGACCAAAAAGCGCCCATCAGGGCTGATATCACCAGAGACAAAATAAAGGGAATCGGGTAAAGGTAGTTCTGCTAATTCTTCTAGTCGATAATCCGCATCTATTCGACATAACCTATAAGGCTGGGTTTGAATCAAACCATAGACCAAATTATCTTGTGGTCGATAACATATTCCATTGATAGAATAACCATCGAATTGCGCTAAATCCTCAATAGTGATTTGCTGGCCACTGGGATCCATTTCGATAGACTGGAAACTGCTTCCCTTTTCATTTTCTACTATTCTGAACATTCCTCCATTGCAATCAAATGGGGTTTGAGCCACCCCAGCGATAGCAAGAAGAGTGAAGCACAAAATTATCTTCACTTCCTTGATTGACATACCTATACCTGTCTCTTATACACATCTGACGCTGCCGACGAAGAGGATAGTGTAG
>CAJXUM010000320.1 GCA_913060855.1 uncultured Lewinella sp.
TCTACACTATCCTCTTCGTCGGCAGCGTCAGATGTGTATAAGAGACAGGTCTAAGGCTTCGTATTTGACCTCTCTCATCCGATTTTCGTAGAGGGTAATGTTGTTGAAACTCTCCTCAATGAAATAGCGGAGTGAATCGGGGGTAGCGGACTTGATATAATCATACCATTCCAAGGAATTGGCGAAAGGCGGCTCGGGACGGAAGGCTGCGTCGGTTAGGAAATCGCCGAAAGCCCGATTGAGAGAATCTTCCGTTACATAATCTTGTAAAGCATACATGATCAATGCTCCTTTGCGGTACCAGACATAAGCTTGGTTATCATTGTCAAGCAATGTTTTCTCAAATTTAGATTCTCCGGCGCGTCCTTGCAGGTAGCGATCGAGTTCATATTTGAGGAACTTTTGCATGGATTCTGCGCCATATTCTTTCTTCATCACCATTAGGGCGGCGTACTCCGCCATGGTTTCGCTCAATTGATTGGCGCCACGGGTATTACTAGGCGTAATTTGATGGGCCCACCATTGGTGTGCTACCTCATGAGCGGTGACAAAGAAGGAATAATCAGAATCGTCAGGATCGCTAAAATCACCTACCCAGCCAAAACTTTCTGCATAAGGAACCGTATTAGGGAAAGATTGCGCAAAGGTGGCGTAGCGAGGGAATTCTAAAATCCGCATCTGCTGAAACTGATAGGGAGAAAAGTTGGCATTGAAATAATCAAAAGAAGCCTTTACTGCACCGATGAATCGATCGATATTGTAATTGTGCTTAACATCATGGAAAATTTCAATATTGACTTCTTCTCCTGCTGGTCCTTTCCAAATATCACGTGCTACTTCATACGAAGCAGAACAGAAATTGTAGAAATTGAGCATCTCCTTATCCATCTTGTAGTGATAGTAGTGCCGGCCATTTTCTTCCCAATCCTTCTGTAAATAACCCGGTGCAATGGCTATTTGTCCAGGATCGGTGCTAACCGTTGCTTCAAACATCACCCAATCAGCATCGTCTGTAAATAAGAAATCTGAAAGACCCACGGAGTCCGTTTGTATCGGAGAAGAGTATTCCTTTGCTTCTAATTCATACTTTTTCCGATCGAGATCACTCGTCAATTCTTTTCCCGCATTATAGCCAAAAGCAGGGAAAACACCTGAATTGAAGAAAGTACCATTGTAGACGATACTCTGCCCATATCCAGCATTGGGAAATCCTTTAAACCCTCCCTTAACCTTCATCTTCATGGAGAGTGTATCGGTAGGTCGCATGGACCTTGGCATCTTGTAGATATAGAAACGTTGATCATCATCCGAAAAAAGTAGCTCCGGTTGCTGATTATCAATGGTGAAATCAATCAAATCAGATTGAGATTTTGGTGCACCAAAAGTCAGAAACAACGAATCAATGATCTGATCCGTCTTGTTGACAATCGTAAATTGACCCTCCAACTCAGCGCGTCTTTCGCTGGCAAATATGTCTGCCTTTACATTGACGTCGATGATTTTGGGCTGAAGGACCTTGGCATATTGACTATACTCCTTTTCGTAGGCTACCGACAATTTCTCTTGCACCTTATTACGCTGGTAAGAATTCAGATTGGTGACGTTATGGTAGATGAAGGCACCAGAGGAAATCCAGACCGCCAAAAGTGCTACTACGCCGATCGCCGCTTTCGTATTCCAACGCGCACGAAACAGCTTCATTCTGGTTTTCCAACTGTCCTCTGTCCCTCTATTCCATAGCAAATTGCCAATGATCAATAAGACACCGCCGAGCGCTAACCAGTATAAGTTGAACCAACTGACCGGTGCGATAAAATGACCAAATCCATTCATGTCTGATATCAAGTAACCGGGACGGTAGCTATAGAGCGCCATATTGAAGTCGACTTCCGCGATGGTATTAATCCCAAACAAAACGAGCCAAACGGAGATGGCTATTACATGTCCTAAAAACTTTTTATTGACTAGAATATGGACAAAAAAGGCTAGGATAACTAGCTGTAAATAAAGCGGAAATTCCAGCAAGTAGAGATCCGTAAAATACTTGTCAAATTCATAATTAAAGTAACCTTGCAAAGTCTGACTGGTTACCCCAACGACCCATACCATAGTGGCCAAGAAGAAGGCAACCATAGACATGGCCAAGAATTTGGATCCATAGCTCACCCAATTGGGTATGGGTAAGGCATCTGCAATTTGGTCAAAGCCCACGCTTTTATCGCGGTGCACCACCTCTCCCGTATAGAATATGATAATGATAAAGACAAAAATGATATAGGTTGCATTTTTGGATTCAATCATATAGTAGGTCATCGGTAAGTTGGGCGTGCCATAAATGGTATTTCCGAGCCAGCCATCTAGAAAGAGAAATAATAGGCCGCCGACAATCATGGCAATGAAGTAAACATCCTTTAAAATACTAGTAAATTCTAACCAGGCTTGCTTCCTCATTTGGCCAAAGAATAGGCCATTAGAAAAGGTGGGAATCGTTCTAGGTAGTGACCAACTAAGGTTGCTTTTATCATTGTCTGCTGCACTTTCACTCTTTTTCTTTTTACCCAAACGCTTGTCGAGAAAACGCACAAAATCAAAACGGAAAAGCGTGAATAACAGCAGGACCATTGCCGATCCAAGCCACAGTAAGCGATTAATGAGGAAGTTACCCGTCAGCGGCTGTACCAGCTCATTTTGTTCTACTGGTGTCCAATATTTGGTCGCATTGCTGTAGGTATTGAAAGCGAAAGGGTCAAGTATATCTGCCATATCCTGATTGGCAACATCTTGCGTAAGATTGATGGCCAAAAGGTAGCCAATGAAGAAAAGTACACTGCCCACATAGGAAATGAAAACTTTACGCGTAAGGGCAACGAGGCAGAAAAAGATCGTCCCTGTAAATAGCAAATTAGGCCACAATAGGGTGAAACTAGGCTGTATATAATGCCATAAATTCAATGGCCCGAAACGTTCGGCTTCCTCCCAGCCCACTAGCGGCCCCAGCGTATAGCCGAAGATCATTCCAAAATGTAAGCCGAGACTAATCAGCATCAGTATGAGAAAGGACCCGCAGAAACGCCCTAATAAATAGCCTTTCTCGGTGACAGGAAAAGAGAAGTAATAATCTTTTACACCGTGTTCGATGTCGCGATAAACGGGTACCCCCATCACCGCAGAACTGATCATTGTCATGAAAATACTCATGATACCCATGAAGACCGCGATTTGGAAGGAAGAATTGGCAAAGGCCTTTTCAGAACCATTTCCATTACCGCCATCCATGGCAATCAGGGCACCAAAAACGAATAGTATCCCAAAGTAGGCCCAGGTAGCTGGGCGCTTTATTCTATATTTTAATTCAAAGCGAAATATTTCCCCAAACATCTTATGGTAGTTTTTAAGGTCAATTAAACAGCACTCAATTCCATTCTTTCAGTGATCCGTGTGAAATAGACATCTTCCAAGGTCGTTGTGGAGGCTTGGAAGCTAGGACCAGGAGAACCGTCGCTCACGACGTGGATTTGAGTTTGACCTGCCTTAAGTTGTGTGGATATTACTTTGAAGTCAGACTGGTATTGATCTAGTTCTTGCTTGTCGATTAATTTTTCCCAAACCTTACCTTGCATATCATTCACTAAGGCGGTGGGGTTACCTTGTACGACTACTTCGCCAAGGCAAATAATGGCCATGTTCTGGCAGAGATTCGTAACATCCTCTACGATGTGAGTAGATAATATCACGATAGTATTCTCACCGATTTCGCTTAAGAGGTTGTGAAAGCGGTTTCTTTCGGTGGGATCAAGACCGGCTGTAGGTTCATCTACAATAATCAATCTCGGGTCACCCAATAAAGCTTGTGCGATACCAAAACGCTGTTTCATACCGCCAGAATAAGTACCTAAATTTTTCTTTCGGACGTCATAAAGGTTGACACGATTGAGTAGTGAACTGACTACTTCACTTCGTTCCTTGCGATTGGCTATACCTTTCAAGGCCGCAATATGATTCAACATGGTTTCTGCAGTCACTTTGGGATAAACCCCGAACTCTTGGGGTAAGTAACCCAATACACGACGCACCGCATCCTTCTGCTTAAGTACGTTGATATCTCCTAATTGAATTTCTCCAGTATCGGCTGCTTGCAGGGTAGCTATCGTACGCATTAACGAAGATTTCCCCGCACCATTGGGGCCTAGTAACCCAAACATGCCTTGCGGAATGGTGAGGTCGACATTTTTCAAAGCCTGGACGCCATTGGCGTAGGTTTTATTCAGGTTGGTAATTTGTAACTCCATACTTGGTTTTAGTTGTTAGTTTGTGTTTCCGAATATCTCTAACTGTTTACTAATGAGAGAAATAATTCGACAGAGGTTGGTTTTTGATGGATTTATTCCGCGGAAGATAGTTAGAATTGGCCACTAGTACTATTCTACCGGTAATTGAATAAATAGAAGGACCGATCCGAATTAGTTGATTTATTAGCGAATTAGCGGCAGACAAGCTTGGGTAAGATTGGCAACAAACTTGTCGCTTGATTGTCTTATATTCCATGAAGTTGTTTTGAAATACGATTCACATCACTTAAAGTACTTACAATGTTTAAGAAACTCATTTTAATGACCTTAGCCATTACTATTTTGGCTAGTTGCGGCGGCAATAAAGCAGGAGAAGCGGCAGAAGAAGAAGGAATGGCTCAATTTGCTGACGAGCAGGAATTCAAAGATGCACATGACACACCAGAAGGGACTGATCACGTAGCTGGTGGCGAAATGACCACCTTCGCGGCGGCAGATGGAACTGATGCTAGCGCTTATGTCCTTATGGCCGATAGCCCTTCCGACAAATACCTATTAGTTATTCACGAATGGTGGGGCCTTAATGATCATATCAAAGAAGAGGCAGATCGTTTATTTGCGGAATTGGATAATGTTAATGTAATGGCCTTGGATATGTATGATGGGAAGGTGGCTACTAGTCCGGACGAAGCCGGTAAATTCATGCAAGCTGTGAAGCCAGAAAGAGCAGAAGCTATCGTTAAGGGAGCTATCGCTAAAGCAGGTTCAGCTGCGAAAATCGGAACGATAGGTTGGTGTTTTGGCGGCGGATGGTCTTTAAAAACCTCCATTATGGCAGGCGCACAAGGTGCGGGTTGTGTGATTTATTATGGGATGCCCGTAGAAGATGCGGCAGCCCTGGCACCTTTACAAGCTGATGTATTGGGTATTTTTGCGGAAGAAGACGGATGGATTACACCAGATGTGGTAAATAAATTCGAAGACCTGGCCAAAGCCACGGGGAAACAAGTAGAAACCCACCAGTATAAAGCGGCTCATGCCTTCGCCAATCCTAGTAACCCTGCCTTTGATGAGGCTGCAGCTACGGAAGCCAATGCCTTAGCTTTGAGCTTCTTGAAGGAGCGTCTGCAATAAAAAAATGATAGAGAAGGAAAAGACATAAACTAATTAAGCGTGGGTGTCTGGCTATATATGCCAGGCACCCATTTTTTATCTTATCCCGCATTCCCTATCTTTAGTTAAAGTACATCCCTAGGTTTCTTACAACCTTCACCTTAAACCGAATAAGTATGATCCAAGCCTTAAAAGAGGCTGTCCTAGGGAAAGGATATGCCGATAGCGCCCTTCGTAAGGACGTCTATCAGAAAGTTGCTCATCAAATTCTTAGCGGGGATACGACTCCCATCACTCCCACCACGCTGAATACCTACATCGAAAAACTGTCTAAGCAAGCGTATAAAATAGTGGATCGCGACATCGATCAACTCAAGGACGAAGGCTTTTCAGAAGACGAAATCTTTGAATTGACCATCGTGGGAGCTACGGCTGCTGGGATTACTCGATTAGAAAAGGGATTGCAAGCACTTCAAAACTGTCAATAAGATGAGACTACAGCTATTAAAGAATGGGTATCGGCTATTGCAGAAAGTGCAACTGTTCATTATCAAGTCGATGATGGGCTATGTTCCAGGCCCTGTCGCTGTTTTAACCTATCGAAGAAATTTCTTTGGAAAGCATTACAATCCTTGGTTAGAACAAGGACTTCGAAAGGCCAAGCACTGGTCAGTGGGCGAGATAGAGTTGTTTGGTGCATTTGTTTCTAAGCAAAACGAGTGTCAGTTTTGTACCAGAGATCATCATACTATGGCCCAAATGTCATTGGGCATTGACAAAGCTGATGCTGTGATGCAAGATTTTGAACAAGCGCCAGTAGAAGAAAAAATAAAGACAGTGTTACGATTTTTACAACGCTTGACGGTTTCGCCGCATGAAATTAGCGAAGCCGACATCCGCCCTATGAAGTCGCAAGGCTTATCGGATGAGGCCATCGAGGAGGTCATTCATGTCTGCGCCATTTTCTGCGTGATCAATCGACTAGCGGATGCTTTTGACTTTGAACTGTCAGTTGATACGCATAAAACGGCTCGTTTTCTGTTAAAAAATGGGTATGCCGTGACGAGTTTGAAAGGGTAGGAGGAAGGGGAGCCCATAATGGTTGTTGCGAGCTGCAGGATAGCCAATTGGTGAATCTGCAACTCGCAACAGCTTACTTATTTATTGACAATAAGTTTTTTGGAACCTATGGGTTTACCGTTTACCATCAAGCGTGTATAATAGATACCAGCTTCAAGCGAGCGGAGATCCATGGCATGGCTACCTGTCTGGAAAGTAGGTAAGTCCTCACGGTATACCAACTGTCCTGTACTGTTATAAATAAAGAGTGCCTTATTGCCTTCCATTTCTGGTAAGCTATTAAAATCAATCCTTACATTACCAGAACTGGGGTTTGGGGAAAGCTGAAAAGAAAATTCCGTTGTATGTTCTGCATTCACAGCTATTCCATTAGTAGGTATCGTTAAGGGAGAATTACCCGCTGAGTTAATGTTAAGCTGATCAAAAGTCGCAGTGACCGGCCCATCATCATCCTGTCTCTTATACACATCTCCGAG
>CAJXUM010000321.1 GCA_913060855.1 uncultured Lewinella sp.
ACGAGATCAGCCTCGGTCTCGTGGGCTCGGAGATGTGTATAAGAGACAGTCCTACTATTTTTATAAAACGCAGCTCAATACATTCATTATTTCAATAAAATTCTCTGATGAAAAAACTATTTTTATTTGTACTTACGCTTACCGTAAGTCTCAACCTAGTAGGCCAAAGTGAAACTGCCGATTGGAAAGTAGATTTTCCGGGTGCTATATCCTGGGTCAAGTTAAGTCCGGTAGGAAACCTCATTGTAAAATCAGGCAGCAAACTCTGTGGCCTCTCGCCAGAAGACAAATCTATTATTTGGACCATCGATTTAGGGATAACGAGTAATGTAAAGGAAGAAGATATTCAAATGGTACCCGCCTCTCCCTTTATGATCTTGGAAAAACCAAGCGGTTTGCTCAATACAAAACTGCAGATCATCAATTATTTCGATGGCCAAATCTTATTTGACTCCAAAGAAATTGAATTACCGAGGATCATTGATAATTTTCCGATGTTCGATATCGGAGGCTTGTTGCTAAAGACAAAGGGAGACGGCAAACAGGTGGAATTGGTTTTTGTAGACTTAGCCGCCCAACAAATAGCTTGGCGAAAAGCGATCAATGAAAAGCCAGAAAAGCGTTTTAGTATGGGAGCAGCGATACGCAGCGGTATGGAAGTATATCGCCCTGAACCTATTCTCGACCAAGACGGACAAATTCTCTATCCTACAAAAAAAGACTTATATCGTCTAGATGGGAAAACTGGCAATACGCTTTGGAATTTGAATCTTAAGAAAATTGAAGACCTCTATTTCTCTGACGCCACAGGTCGTCAACTTTATGTGGCTTTTGATAAGAATAAATTCTCTGCCCTCCAACTAGATGATGGAAGTGAAGTATGGAAAAAACCGATTAAACTCAAAGGAGATTTCAGCAATATGTTCCCGCACAAAGACGGATTTATTGTCGTTCAAACTTCTTTGGTCAGCAAAATTGATGGCAATACGGGTAAGGATATGTGGAAAAAGGAGCCCAAGCTTAACAACTCCTATAACTTCCTACAGGATCGAGAAGATCATCTCTATATCGTATCAGAAGATGGCGGGGATAAAGCCTTAATCCACAATATCGACTTAAATACGGGACAAGAAGTCTGGAAAAAGCCCATCAAAGTCAAGGCTCCGGTGGAAGGATTTGAATTTACGCCTAAAGGCTTGTTGTACTTGTCTGCAGGCGGTTCCAATATTGTAGATTTAGCTTCTGGTGCTGAACTTTGGAAGAAAGACCTCAAATTGAAAGGGCGGCCTACTTTTTTAGGTGACCGAGAAAACGATGCTTACCTCGTGTATGGCAATAAAAAGCTCTATCGAATTAACACCCAAACGGGAGACTTTGAGATGATGCTCGAAGACATAAAATTTGATGGTAAAGAGGATGTAGATTTCATAGAAAAGCGTGATGGTGGTTATTTGCTAGGTTCATCGCAGAATTTCATGCTGCTAGACTTTGACGGCAAGGTAAAATACAAGCAATATTTTCCTCCGCACCAATTGAGTGGGGCAGCGAAGGTGGCCTTAGGGGCATTGGCGGTTGGCGCAAGAGCTTATGGGGTTTCAGAGTCGGTAAAAGGCTTAGAAGCCTTGGGTCAAGGCTTAGGATATAGTCTCACGGGCGATGCAGATATGGCCAACGCCAAAGTCGCTCAATTTGAGAATAAAGTAGCGGTCGCCAATGCTAGTGTAGGCATTAGTCAAGCGGCCATAGCGGCCATAGTTGCTCGCTTCAAGGCGACCTTTGAGACCTATGATGATGCCTATATATTGACCTCAGATAAAGGTCTGATGAACAAGCCTATCTTCGTCAAATTGGATAAAGAAGCCGGAGTCGTTACCACCACTTTTGATCTTAAAAGTGCCAAACCTATCTACTCCATCGATGAAGTAGGTGGCGTGCTCTACATTGTACAAGGGAAAGCTATCGAATGTTATAAATTATAGCTTAAATGATAAATTGTTGGGTGACGAGTTAGGGTGCTGATTATCGATATATCGTAAGCGGCCAATTCTCAACTCGTCATCCGCAATAGTCCGCTATAATTCATAATAACACCTATTTTTTAATATTTTATTAGCTGAGTTCACATCCACTACTCATCCATTCCTCTGCGATTTGGAAGGCAGGTATTTTCTAGTCCAAAAGCCTCCTGCCACTAGTATCAAAAGGCCAAACAAAACCATGGACGAATGGGAAAGTGAATATTTTGCGTTTTTTTCCAAAGGCATGGCATCTCCCAATATCATTAGGTGAGCCCAATAATTAGGGGAGGTGAAGGTAGGAGGAGCGGTCTCCAGATAGGCCAGCTTGGCTTCTTGCAATAAAACATCAATGGGTTGGGCTGGAGAAGCTTTAGCCCTTTCATAGAAAGCGAGTAAAATATCTTTAGAGGAATGATCTGAAGCTTCCCAAAGTGTGGCCAGCAACCTGTTACAACCAGCATAGGTAAAAGCACGAGCCAGGCTCCGAATCCCCTCTCCTTTTTTGAGGCTACCAAAGCCCGTATTACAAGCACTCAAAACAGCCAAATCAGCTTCTATCCTATGACTATATAAGTCCGCTGCTTTCAACATAAAATCGGAAGAATCAGCGGTGCGGGAAAAAATCAAGGCGGAATTAAGTGGATGTTCATCGTCCACCAAGGCGTGCATCGCCAAGTGCAAAATTCCATAATGATTGGCATTTTCTAAAAAAGCAGCCTTCGTTGCCTTTTGATTCACCCAGGTTTGACCACCAAGTATTGCAGCAGCCTCCAACACTTCATCATCCGAGTACTTAAGGCGTCCCATATTCCGCTGTTTGCCTCCCACCTGTTGCAAGCTACTCCCCTGCAAGCCTTGAAATGTAAAATCATCATACTCTAAACCAAAACCAGCAAAAGGAGCGGTCGCTTTTTCGACCCGCTTTCGGTCTCTTTTATTCCCGAAAGCCAATTGGTTAGAATAGCCGTAACTAATGGCATATTTCTTTAGTAGATAGGGCGCTGTACGAGCATCTAAGCCAGCTGTTGTCGGAGCAGTTAATAATACATCAAAAGGTAATTGTAGCAATAGGTCGTCGGGGATAATCTTGAGTCTTTTTAGTGGACTATCACCGCTCCATTCCACCAAAGGCTTTTCCAATAGGTACTGATACAAGCGATGAGCTACTACTGAAAATCTTTCTTCCTGCCCGGTTGGATCAGTGAGTTGCAGAATTTGGCGAAGATCCTGAATACTTTGTTCAAAATCGGATGCCTTCTCCTGCTGAAAATACCCTAGCCCTTCACTACTGATCGTAAATAGGAATACATATTGATCACCAACAAAATATTCTATCAGTAAGGTTTTGGCATCCAATTCTTTTTGTAAGTCGCTAATAGCCAAAGGCTCGATAAAACTATATTTCAAATCAAAATAAGCCGGATATTCTTCTTCAAGCTGTGCCACTAATTTCTCATAGCTTCGCTTGAGCTGGAAAAGACTATCCTGTTGCTTGATCTTCTCCTCTGGACTGAGTTGGTCTTCGATTAAACTGGCTTCAAGGGTGTAATAATCTTGTTTTAGTTTATTTTCCTGCTTTATTAGTTTTCGGGGAATATTGGCGAAGGTTCTGGCCTTTTCATCCTGCAAACCTTCCAATAAAATTAAGGCCTTATTCTTGGCAGCAAATTGATAGGCCTTTGCCAAGTCCTTTGCTTCTTGGGTTTCTTGGTAAAGGCTTAAATGGGCTAATATGGCTCTTTCATAAATGGGCACAATCGCTTCTTGGAGCATATATTTGGATCCTCCAGCTTGAAAACCTTGCCGAACCTGATTGAGTAGGGTATCTATTTTATCATAGGCATCCAGGGCGGCAGTTAAGATATTTTGCCCTCCTTCCCGCTGATAAACACTTAGATATGTCTGTGCTTTGAGATCAAGTACTCGCACTAGATCACTGCGATCGCGAACCAATCGCCCACGAATAATCGGATTTTCATATACATCGAGTTCAGTAGCTTGATCAATCAATTGTCCGATGGCTTGTTGGTACAATTGGATAGCCTCATCGGAAGAATTGCGGAGCTGAGCGATATCTGCTAGGTTTTCATAGGAATTAGCCACCAATGGATCTAATCTAACTTTGGAAATTTCTTGTCTGAGGGTTAAGGATTCTTTATAAAATCGCTCCGCTAAGCGGAAATCTTCTCTTTTTTTATAAATAGTAGCGATTAGTTCTTTATTGTAGGCGATCCCCGCGATATATTTACTTTCCTCATGAACGGCTACAGCAGCATTAGCTACAGCCAATGCTTCCTCATATTGGTGTAGACCGAGATAAGCAGCACCCATATTATGCAAAATAGAGGCCGGTGTTCTCTCCCCGTACAAAGACGAAGCGATTTCACAATATGCTATAGCCTCTTCGAATTTTGAAGCCTTGTAGGCCGCTAAACCCCAAATTTCGTACAAACGAGCTTCTGTTCCATCTATTAATTCAGGTGCCTGTTTATAGTAGTTTTGTGCCTGTTCCAAATAGTTAAAAGCTTCCTGATAGTCCCCCAATTGGATATGTGCTTCGGCAATATTTACCATCAGATCGCCCAGGTCTTCAAAATTGGGGCTACTTTGCTTTTCCCGAATTGCCAAAGACTGTACTAAGTGAAAGATTTCTTGTTCCCGATTGGCTAATTGAGCATAAGCCAAGCCAATCAATCGATGAGAGTCAGCAACAGGCTCACTTTCCGCTCCCTTACAAGAAGTTCCAAGAACTAGCGTACTATCCTTCCAATAAGTAAGTGCCTCTGTAGGTCTATCCTGGTAATAGAAACAGATTCCCATATTGCGATAAAAACTCAGTCGGTGTTCGCAGGTCGCTTGCTCAAATTCAGCATGCTTCCGGAAGCCATTCAACCGCAAAATAGCCTCTCCCGGTGCTTGATATTTCAATTCATCCACTTCTGTAAGCACTACCTCAAACAGGCTGTCTATGTTTTGCCAGGCGAAGGCCGGCAGAGATCCAATGAGAATACAGCAGATGAAAAGGTATGTTGTTTTCATACGAGGTACTTAGGTTAAGAACGAACAGGAGGAGACTTAAATAAAGGAAAGATAGTAATTTCCTTCCGACTTAAATCGAAAGGGAATCAAGCTGTGCGGTATAGGGACGTAACTGCTTTTCCGATAATTACAGGTAAGCTGATAAAACTTCAGAAGTTTCCTACGTCGTGACGAGGAAAACTTCTGAAGTCTATATCCTTTCTGCTACCTTTATAATAGCGACTAATATGACAGTTGTTTAATCACTTTCTTGGTATAAACGCCTTCTGTATTGGACATTTGTAAGTAGTAAACACCTACAGGCAAGTGAGGAGGTAAGTCTAGTTGAATAAGCTCAGCTTGGCCAGTCAATTGATGCGAAATCTGATGGAGCACTCGCCCTTGTATATCTCGTAGGGTAAAGGAGGTTTTTCCTTGAGCAGTCGCCGACAACTTTATTCCAATTCCGTCCACAAAAGGATTAGGAAAAACTTGAATGTTCTCATCTTTTTGAGCTGAGGGCGCAGAAGGTAGCGATCGCAGATAGTTCGATTGTTTACAATCATCGAAAACTTGCATTGAATTCTGTAGGTTCAATAGCCCCCGGGTAGCGACATATCCTGCCAATGAACTATTACTGCTCACACCACTGAGTACGGCACATCTCACTTCGTCATAATTGAATGGCCCTTGAAAACTCAAGACGCCTGCCACATAAGTAACGAAAGCCGTCGCCATAGAGGTGCCACTCATACTCGCTAATAATCCGTTCTTGGTTGGCCCTACGATTCTGACACCAGGAGCCACCAGATCTACCGCCTTTTCACCATAATTACTGAAGGGCGCCAACCCTCCCTCACAATCACCAGCTGCTACAGCAATAATATTATCTACATCATAAGAAGCAGGGTAGGTAGGTTCTCCACTATCATCATTATTTTCATGTTCATTTCCTGCGGCGGCAATCACCAATACATTATTGGCCTGTGCCACCTCCATTAGTTCTTTAAAAGGAGAGGTTTCACCCGGTTCTAGTTGAGAGGAATTGACACCACAACTCATGTTGATCATGTGTACACCATCTAGAATGGCGCGATCTATAGCGCGTACCATCAAGCCCAAAGAACTCACTCCATATTGGTCGAAAGCCTTGTAGGCATAAAAACGCATCGGGTAATTGTCCCCTGCTTGATTCTCTAAAGCAATGATGCCTGCGATATGGGTGCCATGGCCATTTTCATCTTCCGGCAACATATCATTACCAATAAAATCATAACCGATATAGTTTTGGTCAAAGTATCCGTCAAAAATGCCGGGATGACTAAAGAAGCTGCCTTCTCCATCATTGATAGCAATACCCGTATCTACAATCGCAATTTTTCGAATTAGATCCTCCGGAACTGTAGTTTTCGGCGGGCTGAAGTCATACTCATGCCCATTTTCGCATTCCATCATAGGATCTACCCATACGCTCCCATAATCAGGGTTATTGATAATATATTGCGTAGTGAATTCAAAATCGGGGCCGACCGTTTTGATCTTGGGTTTAGATGACATTCCATTAACCACTTCATGGATATTACCGAGTGTATCGATACCATTGACGATAACCGGGAATAAAACATGCCAGAATCGAATGAACGAAGGATAAGATATCAGCACTTCGGTCGCATTATACTCTGTTTTTAGACTATCAATATAAGCTTGGCTCGCCGAGGCTTCGAACTTGATGAGAATGTGCTGAGAGGGATCATATGGTAATTGAGCTCCCAAAATCTTTGCGCTAAAACAAAAAATAAATAGCAGTAGTGTTTTTACAGTTGTCTTGTACATAATGAAATGTGTTTTTAGAAGATAATAGGGCATACGACCTGTCTCTTATACACATCTCCGAGCCCACGAGACCGAGGCTGATCTCG
>CAJXUM010000322.1 GCA_913060855.1 uncultured Lewinella sp.
CGAGATCAGCCTCGGTCTCGTGGGCTCGGAGATGTGTATAAGAGACAGCTCAATATGAGTGGGAGGAATTACTTTGTTGAACTTATAAAGAATGAAGTAGTAGTTCAGGCCTTCTAAATGCCAACCATTTTCCAAAGAAAAGAAGGTAAGAAATTCATCATTTAGCGAACTCCTAATATATTCTTCATCTTCTCCGGTAAGGTGGTATTTATCTGAAAACTTGGGATATTCTTCAAAGTCTATATCATCAAAACCTAAAAAAGCGGCAACACGGTGAAAAAAGGTTTCGGGCTTCATCAATAGCTGTGGAAGGCCGAGCATTTTAGATTCTACAAAAAAGACCGTTTGACGGAAGGTGCGAGAATGGTTGCCACTACTCACTTTGAAGGAATAATCAAAAACGCGAATATCCATATCATGCAAGGCCGATTTCCGTTGCATAATATTTTTGATTCTTTTCCGACCTCCTCGGCGAAAAAGCTTAAAGTCTTTTAATAGTGTTAAATGGCCCCATTCATCTTCGGGATTGAAGTCCATGCCTAAGCGATGGGCTACTTTTTTTAAGCCAACTTGCCTAGCATTCATGAGATAGGTTTATGCTGCGTGCTTTTGGAAATAAAAGCTAGCATCTTGTACAGTTTCGATAGATGCGACCTCTTCGGTAGTAAGGTATACGTTGAATTGGTATTCCAAATTAGCAATAAGCAACATCAGATCGATGCGATCTAAATGCAGATCGTCTTGAAGATGGCTGAAGGGATAAATCTTTTTTACAGAAGGTTTGAGCGTCCAACGGATAGATTCAATGATTGCTTCGGCCGTCGGAATACCCATCTTTTTTAAGAACACTTGATTTGCCATAGCTTCGAAAATTTTCACTCAAGATTAGATTGTTTTCTTTCCTTATCGATTAAAACAACGCCTAGAATTGACAATTAGTTGCTTTATAACCTTAAAAAAGGTCGATTTTTACAAATGATTTACCAAAGACTAGGCCAAGGCCAAAAACTTTTATTATTCTTGGGATTCACTTTTTGAACTTATCGTTTTTGAAGTGGACAAAAGGCCAAAAGTTGAAGTAGAAAAATCATAATGAGGAGAAGGATGGGAGACATTCTGTTATTTCTTTTGATTTTTTCTACAAATATTTACTTTTGTACGGGATTGTTTTTTCATTTTCCATAAAATTTAAACTTTATCGACGTGGATAACGAGAGAAATCAAAGGAGATTCGAGAGCGTCTATTCCAAAAAAGTACGTGCGGGAAAAAGAAGAACTTACTTCTTTGATGTGCGCAGAACCAAGGGAGATGACTTTTATTTAACCTTGACGGAGAGTACCCGCAAGTTTAATGGAGAAGGGTATGAGCGGCATAAAATTTTCTTGTACAAAGAAGATTTTAACCGTTTTGTAGCCAGTTTGGAAGAAGTGGTTGAACACGTGAAAACGGAGCTCATGCCGGATTATGACTATGACGAATACACACGTCGTCATGAAGAATATGAACGCCAACAAGCTTTGGAAGAGGCAGAAGGCGGAACCGAGAGGACCGAGGCGCCACAGTCAAATAATGGCAGCAGCCCATCTGATGATAATGCAGAAGTAGAATCAGAAGACGATATGTCCTGGTAAACAAAAGAGCGAAATTTGATCATCTCAAATTTCGCTCTCTTCTTTTTGATTGATACCACTGAACGTCTAATAGGCACCGTAATACCTACGCACTATCCATTCAAGGCTCAGTAAGCCCAGGAGTAAGAAAAATATCCATTTCAGATTAATGACTGAGCGTGTCTTGCTCGTCTCATAAATGACAGGCTTAATATTCTTGGCATCCAATAAATTGGCTACACTAGTTAAGTCGCCAGGATATACCAGCTGCCCACCAAATTTATCACTCAATAAACGCAAGAGTCCATGATCGGCAGATGTTTCATACACTTCCAACTGGATGGGCTCTACGCTGAACTGACCAGCAAAACTTAGGTTTTCACCATTGCTAAATACCTTAGCGGTATACGTGTAACTCCCTACGGGCAGAAAGCCAGCATTTAGGCTATAAGCGCGTCCCAGTTTATTGAATACAAAGTTGAATTCTTTTCCTTCACTGTCCGAGATGACCATACTTACATCTGGCTCGTTGACCAATTCATAACTATTATTGTACAATTCGGCATCAAACAATACCTGCTCATTCTCATTGAAGATATTCTTGTTGAGGCTGACGCGAAAGCGGCGTTTGTCTTCCTTGACAGAAATATACTGGATGGACTTACCTATTAACTCATTGAATATATCGTGGTTTTGATGTTGCAGATAGTCAAACAGCCGCCATTTCCAAATTCCCTCTGCGCAAAGCACCCCTTGCCGTTGTCCATTGCTTTCTCCCATCACGAGTAAGGGCATTCGCGTGTCTATACGCCCAATTCGCTGATAAAGAAATACTTGTCCATCTTCTTGCAAGTCAAAATCTCCAAATGGGGCAACCAAAGGCGGAAAAACAGATAATTCCCGCGCAAAATCTTCTGAGGTGGTAAACAGGCTAAAGTTTGGCGCCAATCTGCCTTGCACTTCATTAGGTGTAGGTGCGCTCTGACTAATCGTTACGAGTGTCTGCGAGGAATTGAGTTTCCGCAGATTACTTTGTGAACCTACGATATAGAAAATGGGTATTTTCCGGTTTTTAGCTTCGTTGATGACCTGTGTCGCATCGTTGACGAGACTCGGTAATTGGTGCATAATGACCATGTCATAATCGGCCAATTGCCCTGTGAAATTATCGATATAGGCCACCTCAGCTTGATAATTCTTATTGACGGTGATATCTTGTTTGAGGGCAGTGAGATCAGGGTGCGGAGAATTACCTAAAACCAAAATCTTTTGTCGAGCATCCAAAACATCGATGAAAATATCTTTGCTATTATTCCCTGTAGTAACCTCATCTGGTATTGGACTCACGCTAATCCGGAATCGCTGTACGCCAGCTTGGTCTGCATCTAAGATCAGCTCTTCGGTTTGAAAGAAGTCATTCTTGTCTATCGAAATGACCTTTTCCTGCAATTTTCTGCTATTACCCTGATCAATTTTGTAAACATTGAGGGTAGTGGTAGCACCTGCTGCATTTTGAGCGGTTACATCAATTTGGATAGAAAACTTATCTCCCAAATAGGCGATTTTGTTATGGAATACGCGCTTGAGAACGACATCTCTTTTCTCGGTCGTATCACCCAAAGCCACCGTATAGATGGGAACAGCTAATTTTGCACTCGAATAAACGGGATTGCTCCCTTCATTATATATTCCATCGGTTGCCATCACAATGGCACCCAAGTTTTGATTGGTATAGAGATCGTATATATCTCCTAGAAAGGCAGAAATATTAGTGATCTTATCTTCAAAGGAAAAAGGAATGTCTTCTCGTACACTACTTCCAAAGGCGTATTGCTTCACCTCAAATTTGTCCGACAGGGAAGTGGATAGGCTTTCAAATTGGCGTTGGTAGTTTTCCCTACTCTCCTCCGAAAAGCCTGCTAAAACCGACTCCGACTCATCCTGGGCTAGAATGACCAGGGGTTTTTTGGTTTCAATTTCAGCGGATTTTAACAGCGGGGATAAGAGTAAGGCAGATAAGACGGTAATAGCCAAAAATCGAAGGACCCCTAACAAAATATTCAACCGACTAGCCATTTCGCGGAAGGTTGAATCTCTATAGTAGAGAATAAGCGCATAGGCGAGTCCAGCTAATACGCAAAATAATAAATACCAAGTCGGGTACTGAAAGCTTAAATTATTCATAATTATTAGTCCATGCTTGCCAAAACAGAACGATTTTTCATGGCAAAGGTTGCCAAAGTTAGAATTTTCGAGGAATAAGTTAGCACCTTTTGTGTTAGCGATTTGTTAAAGAGGAAATGGGGCGATCAAATTTTGGTATTTTTCGTTTCTATTCCTAAGTACTAGGATGCAATGATACTAGGCGTTGGTTTTTTGACAAGAGTAGTCGTCCGTTCTTGAATGCCTATAAACTGACCTAATTCTTTATCAAATAGGAAAAAATACACCCGAAATGAAGAAATACCTTTTTGCTACGTTCTTTCTCCTGTTGTTTTTCATTCCAAATGGCAAAGCGGCTTATTTGTTGCTCCCCATGGATGAGGTTTCCCAAAAGAATCATTTGAAAGCTTATGGCATTACCTACTGGGTACTGGATAAGGGAGTAGAAGCCTGGTGGTTACTCAATTACAAAGGAGGGAGTTTTGCCTTCAAGCACAATCCCATCTTTGAAAAGGAATGCAAGACCCGTGGGGTCAGCTATAAGATCTTACCCGATGCACAATTCAACAAAGTATTGGCCGAAATCGAAAGCAAAGATGTTAATGAAGCAGCCATGAAATTGGAAGTAGCACCGAAGATTGCCGTTTACTCCCCCCAATTTGGCCGAGGGGGTAAAAAAGTGCAACCCTGGGATGATGCGGTTACGCTGGTATTGACCTATGCGGAGATTCCCTATGAGACCATATATGATACTGAGGTAGTGGGAGACTTATTAGCCAAATACGATTGGTTGCATTTGCACCATGAAGACTTTACGGGACAATACGGGCGTTTTTACCGCGCCTTTAATAGTCAGCCGTGGTACAGAGAGAATGTTCGCAATATGGAGGGCTTAGCGGCTAGTTTAGGTTTTAAGAAAGTATCACAACTCAAACTGGAGGTAGCCAAGAAGATTAAGGAGTATGTAGTGGGAGGTGGTTTTATGTTTGCCATGTGTTCTGCTACTGATACTTATGATATTGCGCTAGCCGCAGAAGGGGTAGATATTTGTGCACAGATGTTTGATGGGGACCCGGTAGATCCCAATGCACAATCTAAATTAGACTTCAATCAGACTTTTGCCTTCAAGGACTTCCAACTCACGCGGAATCCATTAGAGTATGAGTTTTCTTCTATTGATCATACCCGCGGCCGGAATGTAAATCCACAGCAAGATTATTTTAGTTTGTTCGAATATTCAGCTAAATGGCATCCCATTCCTACCATGCTGACTCAAAATCACACCCGAACTGTCAAGGGTTTTATGGGTCAAACGACAGCTTTCAAACGAGGCTTAATCAAGTCGGATGTCTTGATTTTAGGGGAAAACAAACCGGCTGGTGAGGCACGGTATATTCACGGTACCAAAGGCCAAGGATTTTGGACCTTTTACGGCGGGCACGATCCGGAAGATTACCAGCATCGTGTCAATGATCCAGAAACGGACCTCAACTTGCACCCTAGTTCGCCGGGTTATCGACTGATCTTAAACAATGTACTATTCCCAGCAGCCAAGAAAAAGAAACGAAAGACCTAAGCTCGATTTAGCCTAGTTTTATCCCTTCTCTGACCACAAAAATTGTCAGAGAACCATTTTATCATTGCAATAACTACCTTCCAATATGGGCTAAGCCTTATGTTTGTGGGGAGACTTTTACCAGGTGTATTTTTAGTGTATTTAAAGGATATCACATGAAGAAATTAACAGTGTTAGCGGTATTATTCTTGGCAGTGGGTTGGCAATTAAACGCCGCCTATCTATTAATACCGATGGATGAAGAATCACAGACAGACCATCTCAAGGCCTATGGCATTACCTATTGGGTATTGGATAAAGGCGTTGAAGCTTGGTGGTTGTTGAATTATAGAGGGGGAAGCTTTGCTTTCAAGCACAATGCGGTTTTCGAGAAGGAATGCAAAACGCGGAATGTAAGCTATAAGGTTATTCCTGATGCGCAGTTCAACAAGATCCTGTCAGAAATCGAGGACAAGGAGGCCAATATGGCGGCTATGAAATTAGAGGTGCCGCCGAAAATTGCTGTTTATACGCCAGAGTTCAATAATAAGGGAGAGAAAATACAACCTTGGGATGATGCAGTGACCCTAGTCTTGACCTATGCCGAAATTCCTTATGAAACGATATATGATACGGAGGTGCTAAGTGATTTACTGCCGAAGTACGATTGGCTGCATCTACATCATGAAGACTTCACGGGGCAGTACGGGCGCTTTTATCGAGGTTATCATAATCATCCCTGGTATCGGGAGAATGTGCGTCGAATGGAAGCCTTGGCTAGTAGCCTAGGGTATGAGAAGGTTTCTCAACTTAAGCTTAACGTGGTAAAAAAGATTCGAGAGTATGTAGCAGGTGGAGGCTTTATGTTTGCGATGTGTTCGGCGACGGATACCTATGATATAGCCTTGGCGGCAGATGGGCTAGATATTTGTGCGCAAATGTATGATGGTGATCAAGCTGATCCCACTGCACAGTCCAAACTCGATTTCTCTAGTACTTTCGCCTTTAAGGACTTTGATCTAGTCCGTAACCCACTGGAATACGAATATTCTTCTATTGATAATAATCGAGGACGTAATGTCTCTCCTCAACAAGATTACTTCAATCTTTTTGATTTTTCAGCCAAATGGGATCCCGTTCCAACGATGTTAACGCAAAATCATACGCGTACGGTTAAAGGTTTTATGGGCCAGACGACGGCCTTTCTGCGTAAGTATATTAAGTCAGATGTCTTGATCTTAGGCGAAAACAAGCCAGCGCAGGAGGCGCGTTATATTCATGGAACAGCAGGGAAGGGGTTTTGGACTTTTTATGGTGGACATGATCCAGAAGATTATCGGCATTTTGTCAATGATCCAGAGACCGACCTGAATTTGCATCCTCATTCTCCAGGCTACCGCCTCATTCTTAATAATGTATTATTTCCGGCTGCAAAAAAGAAGAAGCGTAAAACTTAGGCATTGAATTTACTGTTATTATGGTGTTGTGATCGACTAGAAATTGTTGCTGTTTCGGTACAGTTTTTAGTGGACTTATTTGAATGATGGGACACTTACTCAACCAGCGATAAAGGTTGGTTTGTCACTAGCATTCAATGATATCTGTCTCTTATACACATC
>CAJXUM010000323.1 GCA_913060855.1 uncultured Lewinella sp.
CGGTCTCGTGGGCTCGGAGATGTGTATAAGAGACAGATGGTATGCTCATCCTCAGTAAGGAGTCCATTTTCGTTAACCGGGGAGGCCACTTTGGCAGTGGCAGTTTGATCAAGTTCTACATGCAGGTCGGATTTCCTTTTCCTGAAAATAAGAATTCTCACACCTGCTCCTACCAATATTATTCCAATAAATAAAGCGATATATCCAAGTAGGCCTGATTTTTCAACCCCGACCTCATAGTCAATTGAGTTAGGAGGGAATCTAATGGAAAAAAGGTTAATCTCTGTTTGGGGTGTTTGGTCGGAATAAGCGGTGAAGGTTATCAATTTCTGGCTGTATGGAAAGTAAAATAAATCGGCAAAAGATTCCGTGTCTTTAAATAGGTATGGCAATTCATCCCCGACTAATTCGGCAGAAGGGTCATCCAGGCTCCCCCTGATCAATTGAAGATTTCCGTTGTAATCAAGTGTTGGGAAAGCCAGGGCGAAATAGGACCTGTTGTTGGGGTCAATTGCCAGTGAGTTGGCGAAGCTCATATCTTCGAACGGCAATTTCACATCAAATTTTTTAACAAATTCATGTGTTGTAGTGGAAAATGCCATCAGATCGACATAATTCTTAGGGCCGAGAATTTGTTCCCTGGATGGACTGCCGTAGCCACCCAGGATATAAACTGAATCATTCAATGCGCCACTAGCAGCCAAATAGCGCGGATTGAAAAAGTCACCAGAGCTTTCCAGGATATTCCAGGAGTCACTTTGAGGGTCGTATCGTTGAACTTCATTCTTATACTCATGTTGCCCATAGCCGCCGAAAATGTAAAAAGAAGTATCAGTTGGTGAGAGGTATTTATTGTAATGCCAATACGCTGTCCGTGCCTTGGATTCAGGTTTTACCTGTTTCCAGCGTCGATCTTCAAAGTCGAAAACGGCAACACCTTGGTTATCTATGTCAAAACTGTAGATCAGCTTTTCATTAGGTTCATAAACGGCCTGCCAGCCAGGTTTCAGGAAAGGTCGATTTTGATAAGGTATAACTTCATGTGAATGGGTCTTAATGGAGTAATCAATGATTTGGTCTTCACCGATGAGGTATAGTCTTTCTTCAGCCAAATTGACTGCTACTTGGGCATGGCCATTAATTTTTTCTCGAAAAATATTCGACCATTTATGATGCTTGGGTTTTATCCAACTTGGTTTTTTTATGGACGCCTTCTTTTTTCTGATCAGATCAGTAGCGTAGTCTCCCTCATCTTCATTCAATGGCCAATGATGCCTAAGCTTCCCATCACTGTGGATCATGATATCCTTAATTCTCATCGGGGGCACATCCCTGGTCTTAAAATGTGGGTAATCACAGGTTCCCATAACTATTTTCAATGAGCGGTTCTCCCAATTTAAGGTTTGCTGTACTTCCGTAAAGGACTTATCACCCGTATACAAAATAAGCTTGTTGTCTAACCGACTGATCTTGAAACGAAATCTGTTCCACCTATTGATCAATTCCTTTGGATCGATATTAAATGCAATATTAGTCTTTTCATGACCAACGATAAGATGGAAATTTTTTGTCTGATTTCTGTTTACGGGAGTATACAAGAAATCAATATTTAAAGTGTCCCCGATTATCATTCTAAAAATATAGCCATAAGTAAACCTACGGTTGGGAATTAGCGAAAAATCGAAAGAGAACTCAAATTCATTACCTAAGGAAAAATCGCGATCAGGTGATAAGCCCAATTCCGTTCGCTCATCTTTTGGCACTTCATGCCCATAAAACTCTAAGCCATAACTTTGAGAAGAGGCAGTGGCGGCCAATGAGCAGAATAACAGAATAAGGAAGAACTGAACTCCTTCACCAATTGAATAAACCAAGCCATCAAGCCATTTCATTTCTTCCGATTTTGCCGAGATTAAGACTTGCCTACAAGGCTATTTATCTAAATATAGCTATTTTAAAAAAAATCGGATGATTTTTAGAAAAATAGACAACTGATTAGCCTTATTAATCGCTTATTAATACTTAATTAACCGCTTCTCATCTAAATTCCACATCGGTACTAAGTTTTCTCTTTTCAAAATTTTGCACCCTATTTGTGGTTGACTGGGAAAGCTGCGCAAATGCTGCACAGAAAAATCCCTTTATCCAGGGAAATACTGAAACAATAGAAAAGATCAGTAAGCCTGTTCGGCCGGCGTTATGGGCCCAAAGGAATATTTAAACTTAACAAAAATGGGAAAAATGGAAAATCGAAGAGAATTCATGAAAAAAGCAACTGCTGTTGCGGCATTTGGCCTGGTTGCCGATTGGGCCTGTGCAGTTCCTGAGAAAGACAAATTTGGTGATATTTTACCTCAACGGCAGTTGATTCGAAATGGAGAAAAAGTAACTGCTTTTTGCCTTGGTGGATACCATTTGGGGTTTACCGAAAATCCCAAAGATGCTGAGGAGATGATTGAGCGTTCGATGGAATTAGGTGTTCGATTTTTTGATAATGCTCGGGGGTACCACAACGGACGATCCGAGGAATATATGGGGCGTTTTCTTACCCCCAAATATCGCGAACAGGCATTTTTGATGACCAAAGCACCTGCGAGAACGGGTAAGGAAGTCCGTCAGCAATTAGACGAGTCATTGAAAGCACTAAAAACTGACTATGTGGATTTGTGGCAGATTCATGCCTTGCAAACGCCTAAGGATGTTGACGATAGAATAAAGGCCGGTGTTTTGGATGCATTCCTTGAAGCTAAAGAAAAGGGTAAAGCAAGATATATTGGTTTTACAGGGCATAGGAGCCCCAAGACGCATCTACATTTTCTTAGTAAATTAGATGAACTGGGTATAGAATTGGATACCTGCCAGATGCCGCTTAACGTTTGCGATCCTTCATTCGAATCCTTCCAACATCACGTACTACCTGTTCTTTTAGAAAAGAAATACGGAGTGATAGCCATGAAAACAATGGCTGGAGGCAGTATGATGGGGGGAAGGATTGACACTACGCCCAAAAATATCAAAACTAAAGATATCCCGGATGTGGTCAGCAAAACGGAACTTACCCATGCGAACCTTCATCAATACGTATACGGTCTTCCGGTGTCCTCCTTATGCAGCGGATGCCGGTTTACCTACGAATTGGAAGAAAACGTTCAGGTGCTTAAAGATCTGAAAAAACTTTCGGAATCGGATATGAAAAAACTGGAGACATATGCCGCACCTTATGCAGGATTGATAGTTGAGAATTATAAAAGGGTTCTAACCTAAAACTTTATTCTAAAATAGATTGTACGGAGCTAAATTATCTTTTAAAGCAAACCTTCGTTCTTCATCAGTCGCGTAACTGTGGCTATCCTGCCTGGCGGCTCGACAGGTGCTCTTTCTTCGAGCATTGCCGTGCTTTAAAATCTTAATTTCCATCCTTATACAACCCATTTCAGGATAAAGTCTATAGAAGAATATAGGAATCTTGAGTAGGGAATTAGCAAATAATACGCTTTAGTTATGATGAGAATAGGTACTTATTTTCTGTGCTTGTTATTCACCTGTGCGTGTACGGTGAATTCAAATGAGTCGACTAGTGCTCAGGGATTGAATGATAAGCAGGATACAAATAAGAATAATCCATACGGGCTTTCGGAAGAAAAGACTCAATGGATGAAGGAAGCCACCTTACAACAATTAAAAGGATGCCGGGTTAAAGCCCATGACGGCACTTGGATCCATACGCCCGATGGAGTAGGAAACTATAAGGCATTATGGACTAGAGACAGCTACTATATGGTTGAATATGCAGGCGATCTGATTGACCCGGAGGATATCAAAGCGTCCATCTATTACCTTTTGAAAGGTCAGCGAGAGGATGGGTGTATGCCGGATAGGGTTAATGCAGCCGGACAAGCAATTTATAGTCCTGGAGCTCCCGGCAAACCATTAGCAGATCATGCATTGGACAATGGCCCATTTATGGCGATGTTGGCCTGTTCATATGTAAATCAATATAAGGATGAAGCACTTTTTCGGGAAGTAGAACCTCAACTACGCAGGGGCCTTGATCATACTTCGGTAAAAGAAAGTGGATTGGTTTATAACCATCCTAATAATCCGCAGTGTGTCTACGGATTCACCGACATCGTAAAGAAAACAGGAAACCTTCTTTTTTCTTCGCTTCTCTACTACAAGGCCAATCTTGAGATGTACCAGCTCTGTCAAAAATATAAGTGCGGAAACCCTAGTACATACAAAAGGCGATCTGAGTATGTTCGCCAGAGTATATATAAACTGTGGAACGAAGAGAATGGCATGTTCTGGGCAGCAGATAAAGATTGCAAGCAGATTGATATTTGGGGTAGTGCATATGCTGTAGATCTGGGAATCACCAGCGATGAACAAACCAAAAGAATCACAGAATATCTGGTAACGCATTACGATGAAATTGTTAGAAAAGGACAAATAAGGCACCTCACAGGAACAGACTCAAGCTGGGATCAATTATTTAAGTCATGTAAAGAAGGTACCTATCAAAATGGGGCCTATTGGGCTACCCCCCTTTCCTGGATGATTCCAGTCTTTGAAAAACACGACAAGGCACTGGCAAAAAAAATGCTTGAAGTAGTCATCGATGATTTTCAAAATAATGGTATCAATGAGTGTATTAATGAAGACTACCTTAAGGTCCCAGATTTCGTAGTGAGCGCAACAAATGTGTACAGCCTTACCCGCGAAGTAAAATTGAGCAAATAAATCAAATGGCATGAACGACTTCAAAGCAGTCATTTCCAGCTCAGCTATTTTACTGACTATTATTTTTTGCTTTGCTTTTACAGCTTTCGGGCTGACAGAGGAAAAGCCCAACATCCTGATTATCATAACTGACCAACAGGCCTGGGATGCCGTTGGTTATTCCGGGAATAAAATAATTCAAACCCCTAATCTTGACCGATTGGCAAGCGAAGGTGTTGATTTTAGCGGTGCCGTGACGCCATGCCCGGTTTGTGTTCCGGCACGTACTTCTATTCTAACCGGACGCTTAAACGAGACCACCACCGTGCGAGATAACAGGGATGCACGAATAGCTGATTGTTATTATCCGACTTTTGACGAAATCTTGTCAAAGAGAGCGTATCATGCAGAGTATTACGGTAAGTTCCATGCTCCCGAACACATGGCAAGAGTGTATGAGAACCCTCCCGTTGAAGGAATGACCGGAACGGAGCCCATAATCCACTGGGAACCTTTGTATGTACAGTATGTGAAAGAAAAGGTGAAAAGAAGGCCTCTAACACCAGGTGAATTATACGAAACTACTTTTTATGGTGGTTCAGTGCCGTACAAACTCGATCCGACAGACCGCTATTACAAATATATGGAGAGTGGTGAAATCCCTGAAAGTGAGCTGTCGAGGAAATTAAGTCAGTCCGATATTCATGGCGTGCTGGATTTGCCGGCAGAATACACCATAACCGCAGTTCAGGGCAGGCAAACCATTGAGGCGTTGGAGCGACTAAAAGATGAGCAGTTTATACTTTCTTCCTCGTTTCATTGTCCCCACGTGCCAATTACACCTTCAGAACCTTATGCTTCGATGTACAAAGCTGAGGATATGGTGATCCCTGCTTCAATTGAAGACAAAAGGGAGAATTCTCCGTACCGTACTGGCAAAGTTATACCTCCATACAACGATAAGGAAAAGGTGCAATACATGATGGCCAATTATTATGCCTTTGTAAGCGAAATTGATGATTGGATAGGTAAGATTTTAAATAAACTGGATGAGTTAGAATTGGCGAAAAATACTTTGGTCGTATTTGTATCCGACCATGGTGAAATGCTTGGTGCTCATGGGATGCGGGGCAAATTTAATTTCTACGAAGAATCGGTTCGTGTACCGTTTTTAATTCGTTATCCGGGCAAAATAAAACCGGCTCAAACCATTTCAACTCCGGTCTCAACGCTCAATATTTTCCCCACGGTTCTTGATTATGCCGGACTAAAGAACATCCCTACTGATGGCTATTCCCTCAAAGGGCTCATGGAAGAAGCTGAAGCCCCAAAATACGATTTCGCAGTTTCTGAATGGCAATGGAAAAATGAAAACGTTCCGTCTATAATGATTCGAACCGAAGACTGGAAGCTCATGACCACGCATCGCAGCGGTGGAAAAAATATTGAAGTACTCTTCGATTTGAAAAATGACCCTCATGAAATGAATAATCTATTGGGTTCAAACCCGAAGCGATTCAACTATAAAGATACGGCAGAAGATTTGCGTTCAAAATTAGTAGGCTATTTAAAAGGTGTAAATTCTCCTCTTGTTGAAGGTATAGAGAAAAGAGTTCTAATTCGAAATTAGGCTTAGCATATAGTCAAAGAATAAGTAACGATAAAAAAATGGCTGGAACAATTTCTACACCCACAACAAAAACATCGAGCGAATCAACCAAAGGGTATAAAAGTGCTTTCATTGTATTGACACTCTTATTTTTCATGTGGGGTTTTATTACCTGTCTAAATGACATCCTGATTCCCTATTTAAGGGAAATTTTTGAACTCAGTTACTTCCAGGCAATGCTTATTCAATTTGCCTTCTTTGGAGCGTACTTTATCGGATCGGTTATTTATTTCTTGATATCCATGATCTATGGAGATCCCATTTCTAAAATGGGGTATAAAAACGGAATCATCATCGGTCTGATCATCGCAGCTGCAGGTTGTGCCTTGTTTATCCCCGCAGCAACATATTTGATTTACGGGTTCTTTTTAGGCGCACTTTTTTGTTTGGGTATTGGCTTGACGATTTTACAAATAGCCGCCAATCCGTATGTAGCCATATTGGGTAATTCAAGAACAGCATCCAGTCGACTAAACCTGGCCCAGGGATTTAATTCATTCGGATATACAACTGTCTCTTATACACATCTGACGCTGCCGACGAAGAGGATAGTGTAGAT